>JAIPGG010000004.1 GCA_021736255.1 Spirochaetales bacterium
ATATAAACCCGGTCGCTTACATCTTCCCCCGAAGAAAAGAGGTGTTTGAGAATATTCAGTATGACCGGCCTCCCTTCACGGTCAAAATAGGCGTCTACTGCAAACTCCTCCCCTTCAATACACTGCTCTATGATAAATTTCCCCGTGTTGATCACCTCCGCCGGAAAGCGGGAGGGCATGGTTTCTACTTCCCTATGGATTTGCTCGACTACATTGCTCCATTCGGAGGACTCGTTAACCTTGTACACCCCGATGCTGAAAAATCCGACTGAGGGTTTAATAATAAAAGGAAGGGGGATTTCTTCTATTTCGAGCTCTTCAAGCTCATTGTACTCTACTTGCCGGTAGAAAAAATCAGGATACATCGTTCGCAAGAGACCGCGAAACCGATACTTGTCCTTGAAAGCCTCGATCTTATCCGGCAAACCGGTGAACGAGAGATTGTCCGCTATCCACTGAATCGGGTTCTCCGAGTTGCAGTAAACCAGAGGTTCTTTTGCCTCTTTGATTCTGTTCACAAAATCTTTCTCGCCGAACAAAACCTCCTTTTCATCCAGTCCGAATTCTCTAGCCGCTTGGTTTCCCAGAACAGGCAGACCCAGTTTGAAAGAAGTCTCCTTGAGAAAATCAGAAATATACGGATGATCCAGTATCAACATGTTTTTTCCTCTTGACCGACGGGAAAAGTTCTCCGATCATGCATATCGACGAAACGGAAAAACACTATCCCAGAACGTACGGGTAATGCTCAGGCATCGGCCATCCCTACCCGGGGAGGGTCATACTTGAACATTCGTTTTTTACTCGTGTTGCTCTACCTGTTTGCAACCCTGACTATTCCCCTTGTCCTGCATTGCAGGAATCGAAAAGAAAACGCCGGCTTTTTTCCGCACCGACCGACCGGTGGAGCCGAATTCTTTCTTGCAGGCCGCTCTCTGAAACCGATTCTCCTTTTTTTTACCATGACCGCATCGAACTTCAGCGCATTTACCATTTTTGGACTTTCAGGAGCCGGGTACCGGATGGGCTACGCCTTTTACCCGGTAATGGGCTTCGGTACCGGCTTGATGGCCCTCTCTCTTTACCTGGTCGGACGAAAACTTGTCCCCCTATCCCGACGGCGGGGCTACATAACTCCGGCCGATTTTTTTCGCGACCGTTACCGTTCGAAACCTCTGGCAGGCACCGCCTCGGCAGTAATGATTCTGTTTACCCTCCCCTACCTGGCCCTTCAGGCCATCGCCGCAGGGCACTCTCTCTATGCCCTTGCCGGAATACCCTACGCCGCCGGTGCGGGCCTGATCACTGCCTTTGTAACTGCCTATGTTGCCCTTGGCGGCCTGCGGAGTATTGCCTGGACCGATGTCCTCCAGGGACTCATGCTGTTGTTCTTTGCGGCCCTGGCTTTTGGCATTGTTGCAGACCGATCTGGGGGGTTTACCGCCGTTAACCAACGTCTTTTTGCAGAAGCCCCCGAACTCTTTTCCCGGCCGGGAGTCGGTGGTTCTCTGGGACGAGGGGTATGGACCGGCTATCTTGTCCTCTGGTTCTTCTCGGTCCCCTTTACTCCACACCTGTTTCAACGCCTCTATGCGGTTGAATCCCGGAAAGCCCTATCAAAAACAGTTATCCTTTACCCTCTTCTGACAACACTCCTCTTTTTTCTTACCGTCGGTATCGGGGTAATCGGACGGCTTAGCTTTCCCGATCTTGCAGGGAGTGAATCGGATCGTATCTTTCCCCTCTTGCTCGGCCGGTACACCGGTCCTGTCCTCGGCACCCTTATCCTCACCGGCAGCATTGCTGCCCTGATGTCCACCATGGATTCCCAACTCCTTACCCTGACAAGCATGATCAGCCGGGATTTCGGGAGACCGGGAAAGCCGCGAAAACCAGTATCCCGGCAAAAAGCGAAGCATGAAAGCAGGAATCTTTCGATTCTCCTTCTTCTTGGTCTATTTGGTTTTCTAATTGCTTTGCGCCCTCCCGAAAGCCTCCTCGAGTTTGTATCGGCTACCACCTTCAACGGGATAAGCGTCCTGGCTCCGATCGTGTATGGCGGAATATATCTACCAAGGCCGAACCCCAGCGCAGGTTTTTTCGCTCTTATTACCGGAGAGGTCCTCGTTGTTCTGTATTATTTTCATCTTCTCCCGGATTTTGGGACCTTGCCGGTGATTCCCATTCTCCTTATCACAACCCTAGTCTACACAGGAATAACAGCAGCAGGTCGCATCCAGACAAAGATAAAAATCAACGGTGGTTTTTTCATCAGGAGAAAAGTTCCTCTGCTTTTCCTTCTTCTTACAGTGGTGTCGGGTAACGATTTCTGGGCCTGGGGCAAACGGCCGATTTTAATCATGGGGCTTCCCCTGTGGCTTTGGTATTTTGCAGGCCTGGGCCTTTTCCTCTCATTTTTCTATGCTTGGTTTATCCGCCGGGATGGGAATGCCCGCATATATGATGCCGACAGTCCGAAATCAGACTGACGGGAACTCAAGGATTATCTTCGTACCGTCCTTCTTGGAAGAGACCCAGTCGAAACTACCGGCAAGGGCTTCCGTCATGAGCCGGGCAGTATAGACTCCCAACCCTGCCCCTTCTGTGTGCTGCAAAGTCATATCTTTTTTTCCGAAGCCGCTTCGCTTCTCTTCGGGAATGGCCTGGTTGTTCCATATTGATACATTTACTTTGCCGCTATCCTCCGGGTGATGAACCGAAAGCCGTATAGTATCGCCTTGCTTCGATGCCTCTACCGCATTCTTTGTTAACTCTGAAAAAATAGAGTAAAGGAGCTGATACTCACCTCGTATCATCAAGGTAGTGTTCTTGGTGTCGTCGGAGGGCAATCCGTGCAGTTCGAAATCGAGTTCTTTTTGCCGGATCTCATCCTCGAATTCCCGCCGCACCATCTGAATGAGACGAAAGGGATTGATTTGTTCCGGGGTTACCTGATAGATGCCCTTTTCCAACTTATGGAGGGTGCGGGACTGGTCGATCTTTGTTATCATCCGTTTCCCCGACTCCTCTATCACCTTTACGTATGCCTTTTGTTCTTCCGAAAGATCCTCGTCCATGGTCAGAAGCTGGGCAGCGCCGATAATTCCGTTCAGCGGAGATCTCAGATCGTGGCGAGTAATACGATCGATCTCTTCCTTCAAGAGCTCAGACTCTTTGATTGGAGTAATATCGGTCAAAATGGCTAATGAAGCGGTAGAATTTTCTTTCCACGATATGGGTCTGATATTTATCCAAAACCATTTGTCGATATTGGGCAAACGGTATTCCATGGTGAAGCTTTCCTTCCCATTCCCACCGTTTTCATCGGAGTTTGTAAAAAAAATACATTCATCGCACAACTCTTTTCGATATCCAAAAACCTCCGTACATTTCTTCCCTATCGGTTCAGTGTCGATAAGCTGGCGGAGATAGGAGTTCGCGTAGAGGATCTCCCGTGAGGAAGAGGATATAACGAAAACTCCTACATCGAGCCCTTCTAAAATGGTATGCAGCCTGTCATGGGTCTCCTTGAGCTCTTTTTCAATCGGACTGCGTTCTGTGAAATCACGTACAATACTCATACCGACCTTAAAGCACCCTTATCGAATGGTTTTCAATGACTTTCAGAACAAAAGCTGTTAAGGAATATAATAACACGTTGGTGGCGAATCAAGGCTGCTGCCCCCGATCGTGGAGATGGAACGAAGCATGCCCACAGAATGGAGAAACCGGCATACAGGAGAAAACACAGGGCCTTGATTTTTCCGTTTTGATGAATATACTGTCTCCTACCGGCCAGAATAGCTCAGCGGCAGAGCAGCTCACTCGTAATGAGCAGGTCGTCGGTTCAATTCCGACTTCTGGCTTTTCAACGAGACAGATTTTGATGTGGTATGGTATATACCTCCGACACCATGCCGCGAAGCCGAAAATCAGGCAGGACTGATCATTATCCGTGGATATCGTTCAACCTGTTCGAGAAAGAGACGGACCTTCTTTTTCCCATCCAGTTTCTGTACCGACTTCATGCCCAGTTCCACCGTACCGAGACGGCACTCGTTTTTCTGGTACAATCGGGCATAGACAGGCGGATCATCCTGCTGCAGGGGAAGATTATCAGGATCGGGAGTGATCACGAGTTCAACGGTGGCCTCGGTCATCATGAGTCCCAAATCGAACCCGTCGTTGGGGTTGATAACCAGCTCCTTTTCGGTAAACGATTGGTCGGCGAGGACCTTCAATTCTCCGGTCTTTTTTCTGCTCATAATAGTAGTACTGTAGTGAAGAGGTAGGGGAAAATCAAGGTTGTCGAGCTGAGTTCTTCAATCAAATCGCCCTCGGGAGTTCGGAATGCCGGTTGAAAAAACTACATTAAGCAGTAGTGATCGCAACAGAGGCCAACGGTTCCTCCGGCGTTTCGTTACCCTGAATGGAATCTCCGTAGCCTTTCTCATGAACGATCTGTTGATACTCTACGGAATCCGGAACGGGCTCGATGATCCGCAGGTTGCACTGCTTGCCTCGTTTATCCATCTGTCCATGCCCTTCATGCTTTTCGGTATGTCCTGGATCCGCCGGGTCGGAGCTGCGCGCACTTGGGGATACGGGTGGCTCTTTCGTTACCTCTCGGGTTCTGTTCTCATTCTCGCGCCTTGGATCGGCCGTTTCGCTCCCGAAACATTTGTCCACCTGGTCATTCTCCTCGGTGCATTCGGCTTTGCTGTTTTCCGAAGCATCGGGTTGGTAGCGAACTCTCCGCTTATCGGGGAGATAACCACCGAAGGCGAACGGGGCCGGTTCCTTTCGGGAAACTGGGTACGGGCAAATACGACCTATTTCTTTTCCATGGCGCTGATAATCGCAATCATGTACTATTTCGATACAATGTGGGTGTACCAGCTGGTCATCGGAGCCGGTTGCGTAATCGGAATATTTGCCAGCCGGGTATTGGTCCGGGTCCCGGAAACAGAAGGACCGGCCCGTTCCGCCTCAGAACCGATGGGAAGAGCCCTGAAAGAGATCCTTTCTTCCCCTCGTCTGCGCAGGATTATTTTCGCCTGGGGCTCTTCCTTTGCAGCCTTTGTTTTGGTGATTCCCTTTGCCGTCGTTACGGTGAAAAACGGCTACGGCCTGTCGGATTACGCCGCACTGATCTTTTCACTGCTGGTTTTGGCCGGGGGAATTCTCTCTTCAGCGATAAATGCAGGGGTTTCCGACCACAGCGGGCCCCGGCCGCTTTTGATCCTCTACGTTACCGGTTTGATTCTGGTAGCGGGGTACTGGGCCTTTGCTCCATCGAGGTTTGCGCCCATACCTACCGCTGCGGCGTTTTTCACCGCGGGTTTCTGTAAGACCGGCATCATCCTGACCAACAGCCATTACCTGCTCTCAGCCGTCGAAGCCGGCCGGCGGGTGAGTATTTCTCTCTTTGCGCGAATGGCCGGGGGCGCTATGGCAGGACTCGCCGCTTCGGTCGGCGGCGGCACGCTTCTTCGAATTCTGAGAGAGACCACCTTCGGTAATGTGAGCTTGAATGGAATCGAGGTCTACCACTGGTATTTCAGGATTCTGGTCCCTGTTCTCCTCCTCCTTTTACTTGTCGTCATGCGGCTGGAGCGACTCAAAGAATGGGGAGTACGCCGGGTAATTTCGTTTGTTTTCTCCCTTCAGGGCCTTCAGACAATGCTCATGCCCTCTCAGGACAGTGAAAAAGACGGGAACGAGGAGGACGATTCACGATGAAAGGAGTGAAAGGAGTACCCATGCCGCCGCTCGTTTTGATCGCCTGCACGGTGGTGATTGCGAGCGCCGGCCAACTGGCAGCACGCGGCGGCGCGCTTCTTGCCGGTCAGGCCCCTCTGTGGCTGGTGAGTGTGCTGTTTCTTGGCAGCTACCTGGCTCTTGCCGGACGGGGAGTGCTCTGGCTCTTCGTATTACGCAAAATGCCCCTCTCCGTTGCCTATCCGCTGTATGCTGCTGTTTTTTTCTTGGTACCTGCTGGGGCGGCATGGCTTTATGATGAAGCGGTTAGTCTTCACTCTGCCGCAGGCTGGGCTTTGATCGGAGGAGGGGTCGTGTTGACCGGCATTCGTGCGGGGAAACAACGTTGATTGAAGCGGGTTTGTTGTCACAGTTGAGGCCTTATCTTTTTCTCTGCGGAATGCTGATCCTGGTGACCGCCGGGCAGATTCTCCTGAAGGCAGGGGCCCCGCGAATGGAAACGGGGCAGGGACTGAAGACCTTCGTTATCAGCCTTTTCCGCCCCCCTTTGGTTATCGGGGCCGGGCTCGTTTTTTCCGCTCCGGTGTTGTATTTTCTGGCCCTCCGGGACCTGTCCCTCGGACAAGCCTTTGCCGTCTCTGCCCTCTCGATTGTCCTCGTTCCCGCAGGCGCCCGAATCTTCCTGCAGGAGAGGATTACACCTTTACAGCTAGCAGCAATGATTATGATTGCGGGAGGAGTAGTCCTTGCCAACCTCTGATCGTATCAAAGTCTCTCTGATCATCCCCACATTTCATCCTGCCGAATTTCACCCGGAAAGGGCATTCCACGGGGAAGATGTTTCATCCGGCGGAGATCCATATTTGAATACAGAGGTGCACAACCCAATACAGACCCTCAGCAGGATGATCAGCAGCTGTGCAGACAAGGAAAGAGAGATCATAATCTGTGATGACGGAAGCGGGGCAGAATATCAAACAGCCCTCCGCAATCTCTGCAGAAACCAGAGGGATACGGAAATCTTTTCTCCACTGAAAAGGAACCGACTTCGCTGTATCTTCATGGACCGGAACCGGGGACAGCAGATTGCCACGATAGCAGGTATGAGTGTTGCCCGGGGCAGCTGGATTATTACCATGGATGACGACGGTGAGCATCCGCCCGAATGCATTGAAGAATTGATAGCCCGCGGAGAGGAAGGAAACGACTTGGTCTATGCCGCGGTAAAGCAGCCGGAGAAAAGGAAAACAACCTGTATGCGCAGAACCGGCTCTGCTCTCAATCAATTTCTGTTTACCCGCTTTCTTGGCCTTCCAAAGGAGGTTCGGGTTTCGAGTTTCCGCGCAATACGGGCAACTTGGTTCCGGCAGACTTTTGAAAATCTGGAGAATCCCTTCCCCTACCTTTCGGCTATGCTCCTCCGGGAAGGCCCTCGGGTTTCCTCCATCCGGTATTCCGGAAAAGCTGCCTCGGCAAGCCGGTACAGCATTGCCTCTCTCGCGCTAATCTGGTGGAAGCTTTTCCGCTTCTGGGGCCCTCTCCGGTTTATTCCGTCCGAACGGCCGCATTTGACCGCCGATGATATTCGGTCTATGTACCGGGAGAAATAGAGTGAGGAAGAAGCTCCGTTCAATCATGGTACTCGGCGGGGGCAGCAGCCAGATTCATCTGCTGCAAAGGGCCCTGAAGGCCGGGTTTTATGTGATTCTCGCAGATAAAGATCCCGATGCACCCGGAAGACGGTACTGCAGCGAATTCGTAGAGGCTTCCACCTTCGACATAGATGCGGTAACGCAGGCAGCCTCCCGGACCGGTGCCGAACGGATTATTGCCGCCGGAAGCGATCAGCCGGTACTCACCGCTGCCGCAGCCTCGGCGGCCAACGGTCTGCCCTATCCCCTTTCTCCGGAAACCGCCCTTGCGGTAACGAACAAGCGAATAATGAAAACTATCTTTCACAAGGCTGATATTCCGACGGTCCGCTGGGCCCTTGCCGATGAAGATGGGAACCTGACGTTTGAACCGCAACAACAAGCAGAAAAGCCCCGCCCCCTCTTCGAGTCAACAGCCTCTCCTCTGGTGGTAAAACCGGTGGACAGCCAGGGACAGCGGGGTGTTCTGCTCGTCGACGACCGGAAGAAGATAAAGCAGGCAGCAAGCTACGTTCTCTCATACTCCCGGGAACCTGTTTTTTTGGTAGAGGAATATTATCCTTCGGGGGAAGTAACGGTTTCAGGCTGGGTGGAAAACGAAAAATGTAAAATCTATGCCGTAACCGACCGGGTAACCATCGATAATCCGCCGAGTCTGGGTGTTTGCACCGCCCACCGATATCCTTCCCGTTTTTTTCCTGAATTCAAGGAGGAGTTCGAAACGATCACCCGGCAGATAGTATCTTCCTTCGGCATCAGATCAGGCCCGATCTATTTTCAGTACTTGATCGGGAAAGAGGGAATCAAGGTAAACGAGATAGCCTGCAGGCTCGGCGGAGCATACGAGGATGAATCTCTTCCGCGGGTCACCGGCATCGACATCATTGGAAAACTGCTGGGGGAAACGGAGGAAGCAGGCGGCGACAGGATAAGCCGAGAAAACAATACAAACCTGCACAAATATTTCTCTGTCCCTCTGATCTTCTGCAAACCCGGGCTGATACGTGAAATCCACGGAACCGGAGCAAGCCGGAAGATGAAAGGTGTTCACTCGCTATCCATTCTTCAAAAACCGGGTACTCAAATAACCGATATGCAGAACTCCACCCAACGAGCGGCCTATGCCGTTATATCCGGTTTCACTGTCGGGGAGGTGAATAGGGCGGTCGATGAATTATTCGATACCCTTCGGTTCTCCGATGAAAGGGGAAACGACCTATTGATAGACAGCCGGGATTCCTGCAAACTGAATCAGGATTTATGATGGGAAAGCAGCAGAACCGGCAATATTTTTTTCTTATTATCGCCCTGGTATTGATCGCTCCGCTCGTTCTTGGCTTTCTCGGATGCGGTAGGGAATCTGATCCGCAAACGCATTCTGCCGGCACGAAAAGCGGCAAACAGCCGGTTTTACGCATTGCAGAACAGTACGGACTGGCCTATGCCCCGCTTTCTGTTGCCAAGGCCCGGGGACTCGTGCAAGCGGAGCTTCCCGGATGGCGAATCGAGTGGAAACAACTCGGGAATACAGCGGCTATTCGAGAGGCAATGATCGCAAAGGATCTCGATACTGGTTTCATGGGGATCCCCCCGTTCCTGATCGGCTGGGACCGGGGTATGAAATGGAAAATCTTTACCGGTCTTTCACAGGCCCCCCTCGGTCTTGTTACCTGGCGATCTGATATCCGCTCACTCGAAGACTTTGACCGAGACGACAGGATCGCACTCCCTCAACCCGGCAGCATCCAGCATATTCTCTTATCGATGGCAGCCGAACGGAGCCTCGGCGCCCCGAAGGCCTTCGATTCCAGGCTGGTAACACTCAACCACCCCAACGGCATGCAAGCATTGCTCGCCAGGCGGGATATTACCGCGCATTTCACCTCCCCCCCCTACCTGATGATGGAGCTTGCAACAGAAGATATGCACGAGGTGATTTCCGGACAGGAAGCAATGGGCGGTGAGTTTACGTTCATTGTCGGAACGGTAACCGATGAGTTTGCAGACAGAAATCCGGAAGCTGTGAAAGGTCTCGAACGAGCACTCGACAGGGCGATGACAATTTTGGCCGCCGGCGGAGGACGAAAGGAACTGGCCGCCGGCTTCAATCTCGAATTACCGGAGATCGAAAGCTATCTCGATCATCCCGATCTCGTCTATACCACAGAGGTTCAGGGGCTCGCTGAGTTTCTGGATTTTATGCTGCGACACAATTTTATCCGGAGAAAACCCGAAGAGAAAGAAGGAGTTTCCGGACTCTTGTGGGCTGGAGCCACGAAGTGACCCCCTCCAAGCGCCTTCTGCATGGAAGAAACAGAATAGTACGAAGGCTGATTTGGGTTGTCGTAATAATTGCCGGTTATGAAATAATACGCCGGGGTCTGGAGATCTCTCCGCTCGCACTGCCCCCGATCGTGGAGATAGGAAGCGCCTTTTTTGCCGGTTTTGGAGAAGGAGACCTGCTCCAACAGCTTGTCCGGTCCTTGATTTTGATCGCAGCGGCCCTCGCTGCAGGAGCTGGGGCCGCCCTTGGTCTGGCCCTGCTCAGTGTTCGCCGTTCCTTTTTTGCCGAGCTCATCGACGGCCTGGTGGCCATATTCCATCCTCTTCCCGGCATCGCTCTTCTGCCCATTGTCATCCTCTGGTTCGGCACGGGTACCGCCTCTCTGCTGGTAATCATTATTCATTCCGTCCTCTGGCCGATGATAACGAACCTTACCGCCGGTTTGCGGGGAGTCTCTCCGACCCAAATCATGGCAGGAAAGAACCTCGGCATGGGCCGTTCCGAACTCTTTTTCCGAATCCTTCTGCCCGCTTCCTTGCCCTATATTATAGCGGGAATGCGGATTGCCTGGGCCCGAAGCTGGAGAGCCCTTATTAGTGCAGAGATGGTCTTCGGAGCTATCGCAGGGGCCGGAGGAATCGGCTGGTATCTTTATTCGAAGCGGGTCTTCATGGACTCGGCCGGACTGTTTGCCGGTGTTGTTCTTATTATTCTGATCGGGGTACTGGTAGAGGATGTGGTCTTCCGCCGGATTCAGAGGAAAACGGTAGAACGGTGGGGAATGGAACGCTGATGGAAGAACGGATAATTTTCTCCGCCGAGAGAATTGTAAAATACTACCAGAATGGCGAAACAGGGGTACCCGTTTTATCGAATATTTCATTGAAGCTGAAGGAGAGAGAATTCGTCTGCATTCTCGGGCCCTCAGGCTGCGGGAAATCGACACTGCTACGGGTTCTTTCCTCCCTCGAAAAGGCCGATTCTGGAACTATCGCTCTCGACGGGAACGAGATTACAGGTCCCGGCCCCGATCGAATGCTCATCTTTCAGGAGCAGGACCAGCTCTTCCACTGGCTGAGCACACGTTCGAATATTCATTTGGCCCTTGGCAAAACAGGCACTCAGAGCGAGCAAGAGCGTGAAAAACAAACCACAGCACTCCTTCGTCAATTCGGATTACAGGAAGCAGGAGACAAGTTTCCTCATCAGCTTTCCGGCGGAATGAAACAGCGGGCTGCCATCGCCAGGTCACTGGCAGCCGGTCCCCGAATTCTTTTTCTTGATGAACCGTTTTCCAGTCTCGACGCGATGACCCGAGAACACCTCCAGATATTTCTCCTCGACCTCTGGAAAAGGAGGAATCTTACACTGCTTTTTGTAACCCATGATATTACCGAGGCAGCTCTTCTTTCGGACCGGATAATTATTATGAATGCTGAGGGTAAGCTCGTAAAAGAAGTCGAGAATACACTCAGCCGCCCCCGGGACCGGGACGGAACAGACCTTCACAAATTCACTGCCGTTCTCCGGCAGGAGCTTTCCCATAATCCCGGTCTTTGATCCGGTAGACAGTTACCGCCCATTCTTTCCTGTCCTGATAAAGCACAAGCCGCATCCCGTAAACAGGATTCACTATCTCTGCAATTTTTTCACCCTGCTCATCGAGGATATCTTTCAACCGGGGATACCACGGCGCGATATTTCCATAGACTGTGTTCCAGACCGGCCGGCTGCGGTAGATTAACTCGAGTTCCTCGGGAAGTAGTATATATTCAACCCTCTCCTGAGCTAAAAACCTTCCTATCCCCGGGAAATCCGGTCCGCTGAGATCCCGAAAAACCCTGAGTTTCCCATGGTCGAAAGCAAAGGCGGTATTCAAGTTTGCAAGCACAGTCGCATCGCCGGGCACATGTCTTTGAATAGCTTCGATATAATCAGCATACCGGGACTTGCGCCAGGGCAGCACTGTATCCGCTGTGTTCCACAAGAGAAATCCGAAGACTCCTGTCAGGACAAGGATGCCGGCGAGCCTTACAGCCTTACTGAATTGTAAACTGACTTTCCCATATCCTTTTGCTGCCTCCACAATAAAAGACAAGAAAACAATAAAACCAAGATAACCGAGGGGGAACAGAAACAATATGCTCGGGGGTGAATATTTTCCAATCAGGAAATATCCAACAGCAACAAGAGGCAAGCCTGCAAGCAGCCATCCGAATATATCTTTTCCGGAGTTTTGTTTTTTGCGTATGAAGAGGAGACCCACCGTTCCTATCCACGAAACGAGAAAAAGGCGCAGCTGAAATCCAACCGGCGGTAAAAAGTAGGTTCCGGCAATCTGTCCGTCAATCTTCCGAAAAAAAGAAAAGAACCTGGATAGTCGAGTCACCGGATGATCAGTCACCCCTACTTCCCTTCCGAATTCCAGATAATTGTAAAGAAAGTCCGGGTCCATGATGAAGCTTACGGCAACTGCCGATGCAGCACATACAGCCAATCCCAAAATCAGTATACCTGCAGCAGGGAGGGGTCCGATGGTCCTGCTTTTGCTCTTTTTCCTCGAAAGAAGAAACCACAGAAAAAAGGGAAAGGGAAGTGCGATAATAAAACTGTTTGGATGAATGAAAACCCCGGCGCCGAGAATAAGCGATAAAAGAAAACTGTCGCGAACTCGCCAATCCCTACTTTGAACCGTCACATACCAAATACCGGCACACATAAGCAGAACCATAAAAATTTCCTGCCTTCCGATATGAGATGCGGTAATAAACTGAATATCTACAGATAGCAGGATGGCGGGAATCATCCCCGCTGCAACACTTCCAAAGCGGGAAGTAAAAAGACGCCGCCCGGCATCAGCGAGAAACAGCAGGGATGCAAACCCTGCTCCAAGAGAGGGAACCCTTGCAGCAACGGCAGACCAATCAACCGCTATAAAGGGCATTTGAAAGAGATGAAAAAGGATTTTTATCGCATGCGGCATGCGGGGTGTACTGTGGAAAAAGTCCTCGGTGGCCGCAAGGGAACCGGATTCAATCATGGACCTGGTCAGTGATGCAAGCCAGGCCTCGTCGGAATGGACAAAGGGGAAGAAAGGCAAAGACCAGATGTGGAACAAGAGGTAGGCTGCTATGGCTGCTGCGGCAGCGGCGACGCCGAGCAGTTTTCTGTTCACTCCTTTCCTCACCTGGAAGCAGCCTCGCCGACTGCTTTCATTCCAGCAGGGGTTGCCGGGGACAGAAAAAAGCCCCCGACGCCGCAGCGCCGGGGACTTTTCTTTGACGATGTATCGTCGTTACTGCACAACAGGGTATCCTTCGGTTACCCAGCCCATGGGCTCGTTCTTCGGTGTTCCCATACCGCCTTTGAGAGAGGCGGCATCATAACCGATGACCTTCAGGATGGCCACAGTCTGCCCGGCAGTCTGTCCGCTGTAGCAATTTACTATGAGCTTCTTGTCTGCGGGAAGGCTTCCGAACATCTCGTGCATATCGGCCCCGTAGGGAATGTTGACGGCCGTTTCGATATGCCCCTGGTCGTAGTCTTCTTTTCGGCGGATATCGACGAACTGCACCGAATCATCTTCTGCATCGAGGATCTTCTTTGCGTTCTCTGAACTAATGATGTTGTTTGCAAAGGGAGTTCCGGCAAGTTCTTCGAATTCCTTATAATAGGCGTCTACCGTTTCCTGTACGGCCGGAGCGATCTCATTGTTTGCAGAGGGTACGGCTACCTCGGTAGTATCGATAAACTCATCTGCGCCTTCTACCTTGGAAAAACCGTAGTTGAACCCGTACCGCACGGACTTGACGGGGATTCCGGCAAGGTTCAAGAGCGCCACCGTCTGCCCGGCGGTCTGCCCGCTGTAGCAGTAGAGATAGACCTGTCCGCTCTGGGGAATAGATGCCAGGTACTGTGCAAAATCCGGGCCCCAGGGCATGTTTACCGCTCCGGTAACATGTGCCTCTGCATAGGCATCGGGTTGACGGATATCAATAACGAACATATCCTCGCCGTTTTGCAGCTTCTCGAGGAGCATCTCCTCCTTGATAATGTAGCCGCCCTGAGGGTATTCGTCGAAGTAGTCCTTTGCGAGTTCAGTTACATCAACAGCCGGTTCAGCAGCTTCCTGGGCCTGCTGTTCTCCCTGCGCACCTTCCTGCTGCCCCTTCGCGGTTACGGTCGCCGCGGAAAGTACCAGCAGAAGCACCAATAGAATGGGAAAGAGCTTTTTCATTGCTTCCTCCGAAAATTTCTTGTATTTATCTACTCCATCCGCCGGGCAAACTGCTCCGGTACGGATGGAGGTCCTGCACACTGTTTTATGAATTGTCCGCTGCTTCCAGTTCGAGAACCTCCGGGTCGGGCACATAAACCGGATTCATCGGGTTCGCGCTCCATTCAACCCACGCGCCGTCGTAAAGCTTCAGGTCCCGGTAACCGGCATTGTAGAGCGCCAGATACGTCTGGGCCCCGCGGATCGAAGTTTTGCAAAACATGATCACGGTATCGTCGAAATCGATGTCTTCTTCGAGGTAGCGAATTCTGATCTGCTGTACCGGTTTGTAGGTTCCGTCCTGGAAATTATTGCCGGTGAAATTCAAAAGAATCGATCCGGGGATGGTTCCCTCTTTGTATTCTTCTTCCGTCCGCGTATCGACAATACAGGTATTCTCGTCCGGGGTGTCGAGATGGTCTCGAATGTCTTCAGTAGTGGCTATCATTTCATCACGCCGAGGACCGGGTTCGAAAACAGCCGGCTGAACCGATGGCTTATCAGTGGTGATCTTTGCCCCCTCTTGCTTCATTGCAGCCAGGCCGCCGCTTACAACCTTTACCTGATCGTGTCCGTAGACCTTGAGGGTCCACCACAAACGGGCCGAATCCATATTTTTGTTGTTATCGTAAACAACAACCTGGGTATCATTGCTGATCCCCCGGCTTCCCATGACCTCGGCAATCTGCTCGGGCGGAGCCAAGAGGTTGGGATACGGATCATTTACGACTATGTCTGCCCGGGCAATCGATACGGCTCCTGCAACATGTTCCTTCCGATAATCCAGAAGGTTCTGAGCATCCACAAGAAGGGCCCCTTCGCTTACGAGAGTTTGTGCCTCGGCGGCAGTAATTACCTCGGTATCTTGTTCACCGGCCGGCGGTGTCCCGCAGGCGAGAAGCGGAAGAACTAAAACCGCCACAACGGCTAACAGCTTGATCTTCATATATCCTCCAGTTCCTAAATAATGCCGTTATACCGAAACCGGCTCGGCAACATATTTGTTCAGGGCTTCATAGATATGGGGCTTATCGCACTGGGTGGAAGTCTCAACCACTTCTCCCTCCTTGGTATAGAAGATGGTCATTGGTTCCACATCACAGGCAAGCCGGTCACAAAGGGATTTCCCCTTGTACTGATCGATGACATTCACTTTAACCTGACCGTCATATTCTTCTTCGATCTCCCGCAGCATAGGAAGCAGCTCTCGGCTCGGTGCATCGATAGCCGAGTACACGTAAATCAGACCTATCTTTTCCTTCTGCATGATCTGGTTTTTAAAGAGCTCGGTTTCCGAAATATGTTTTTCAGCTTCTACCCCGGCGATTGCACCGTCACCAACGGCGGTTGCAACCTGCTTGAGTTCTTTTTCTCGCACATCCCCGCATGCATAGACTCCGGCGATTCCTGTTTCCATCTTTTCATTGGTAATGACATATCCCTGCTTGCTGAGAGAAAGTTTGTCTTTGAATATCTCGGTGTTCGGTACATAGCCGATGAACTCGAAACAGGTATCCACGTCGATGGGTATAATCTCTCCGGTCTTCAGGTTCTTGAGGTTCACCCGCTCGAGCTGCTCATCGCCTTCGAAGGAGTCGACTACTGTGTTCCATACGAACTCCATCTTCGGATTGTCGAGGGCCTGATCGCGTGAGATCTCGTTGCAGTCCATTTTCCCCTCATCGTGGATGACCGATACGATGACCTTCTTGGCAAACTTGCTTAGAAACATCCCTTCTTCAATAGCTGCATCCCCGGAACCAATAACCATAACGGTCTTGTCGGTATTTGCCGCAGCATCACAGGTAGCACAAAAAGATATACCCTTGTCGAAAAGGTATTTCTCCTCGTTCTCGGCACCTGTCGTCCTCGGTCTTCCGCCTGAGGCAACAATCACCGTCTTGGCTTCGAAAATATTCCGAAAGGTTTCGACCTTCTTTACTTCGCCGTCGAGTTCGACATTCTTGACATCGGTAAGTTTGAACTTTACACCGAAGTTTTTTGCCTGTTTCTGGAAGAGCTCCATCAGGCCGAGACCGGTATTTCCCTCCGGAAAGCCGGGGTAATTCATGATCTCGTTCGTGTAGGTGGCTAACCCGCCGACCAGAGACTTTTCGATAAGCAGGGTTTTCAACTGCGCCCTGCCGCAGTATATTCCTGCAGTCATTCCACCGGCGCCTCCGCCGATTATGACCACATCATATTGTTCTACCTTCTTTTCTCGCATATGATCTCCTCTTTTCGGATAAGGCTACATAAAGTATTTAACCAGCATCTTGCTGCCGACTACGGCTCCGAAAAACATGGCCAATCCGAAGACCCAACCGGACAGGGAAAATGAAGCAATACCGGAAAAAAGAGCACCGATATTACACCCGAACCCGATGCGGGCCCCGTAGCCCATAAAAATACCTCCGAGAATCGCCGCAACAACCTGCCGCCAGGATTTGATTTTCTTGATCTTGAATCCGGAGGCTATAAGAGCGGCAAACAGAGCTCCGACAATAATGCCGATATTCCGCCAGCTTCCCGGATCCCGAACAAACCCGCCGTCTATCGTAGTCCAAGCAGACTCTCGGGCAAAGTAATACCATTTATCCACCGAACCGCCGAGAGATTCGAATATCCAGGCACCCCAGTTGGCAAACACCGCAGAGACTCCCCACGGATTCCGGGTTACAGCAATGGTGAGAATCTGAAATACCGACAGCAATATTGCAGCAGTCAGATAGGGCCAGGCATCCTTGAGCCAAAGCTTGTAATATTCGTTTTTCTTGACATTATCGAAGAATTTCATATTGATCCCCTACTTTGTCTTTTCGATGATGACTTCCCATTCACCATCGTCAATCTCTTCGATTTCTACGTTGTGTCCCTCGGTGCGGGCCCATTCGGGAACATTCTTCATTGCACAGCTGTGATCGAGCTGAACAATCAGTACATCGCCAACCTCCAGTTCTTCGAGTTTCTTCTGTGCTTTTACCAGAGGAACCGGACAGGCTTCACCGTAACAATCTAATTCGACTTCCTTCATAGCTGTGCTCCTTTCTATTTCGTTTTCTCTATGATGACTTCCCATTCACCGTCGTCGATCTCTTCGATCTCGACATTGTGGCCCTCGGTGCGGGCCCATTCGGGAACATTCTTCATCGCACAACTGTGATCGAGCTGAACGATCAGCACATCACCCACTTCCAGTTCTTCGAGTTTTTTCTGTGCCTTAACCAGGGGGACCGGACAGGCTTCACCGTAACAATCTAATTCGACTTCCTTCATCGTATATCACCTCTTCTTGTTTAATGTTCTGCGCCGGCAGCTGCTGCCTGTTTTCTTTTGGCAAACTTATCCGCGGCAATCCACAGGAACACAATGATCAATAAATGAACAATAAGTGCTCCGATCCAACCAAATATATCCGGTAGAAAGACCTCATCTCCCTTGAGAATTACATTCAGTTTCCACCATCCAAAATGGTACGCTCCGAGCAGTGAACCAACGATGAAGAAGACGAGGGAAAGAACCTGCATCATAAATCCCTCACCTACCCGCATCAGTGTTCCCGAAGCACATCCGCCGGATATGACCATACCGATACCGAAAATAAATCCTCCGACTATAGTCGCCAGACTTATCGGTACAACAAAACCCATACCGGGAATTGGAAGTCCCTGGGTAAAAGCCCCGTACTTGATTGCCCAGAAACCAATACCGGTAACCGCAAAAGCAACGAGTACGGCTTTTGAAAGATTGGTTCCTCCGGTCAGGTACGGATCCCTCATTGCAGCCGTAAAACAAAACCGGCCGCGCTGGAGAATAAACCCGAATCCGATACCCGTGAGCCAAAAGAACGTTAAATTCTCCGACAACCCGCTCAAGACGATCCCGACAATAACGATGCCGATGAAAACGAGAATCCCCAGAGGGATCTGGTTCGTTTTCTTCTTCCGGGAACGGGACCGTGAAGAACTCCTGCGGATTGTTGATCCGCCGGATGATGCCGGGGCCGCAGCATTCGTATCTTCGCCCATGCACTAACCTCCGTTTTTTTCTTTCTTCTTTCTAAATCGAAAGAGTTCTATAGATATATATAGATATATTCTTATATAAAACTATGCAAAATCTATATATAAGTTTTCATAAGCAAAGTCGTCATGTTTTGTGTGTAAACGATAGTAGTATGATTTCTGTGAGCGGTCAAGTAAGAATCGCTAAAAAATTATTAAATCAAATTTTATAATATAGTGTTTTTTATATTTCGTGAAAAACTATCAGAAGGATAAAAGATGGAATCTTGACTCACCCGGACACTTCTTCTAATGTATCCTTCGAGGAGAAAGCTATGAAACAAAAAATGATAATGGGAGCTGCCGGGACAGCGGCAGCCTTTTTTCTACTGATAGCCGGTTCATGTGCCACCAGTGAACCCGCCGCCCCTTCCGATTCCGAAAAACAACATCCAAAACAGCAGCAAGCTGAGAAAGAACGAGAACCCGAGAAGGTAATCGAGACAGAGTACCTTGTTGCCCGTCAAGGCTCGTACTTCTCAGACGGCGTTCTCGATGAGTATATTGAATATACCTACGCCGATGAAGGCACCCTGCTGCTCAAAAGCGAACGCTATAATGCTTCAGATCAGTTACAGGAAACCATTCGGAACACCTATGAAAACGGTCTTCTTGTGCGAAGAGAAAGCATTGGCCCCTCCGGAGAACTGATTTCGTATCATCTTATTTCCTACGACGATGAGGGGAACCTGCTCAGTGACGGGACATATAATGCCGAGGAAGAGCTCCAAACTCTATCCGAATATGAATATGATCAAGATGGAAACCGAATTCGTTGGAATATCTATGACGGAAACCGCTCTCTTCTCACTTATACAACCTATGAATACGAGGACGGGCTGAACAGTCGGATCATGAGCTACAGCCCCGGCGGCAGATTGGAAGAGTATTTCATTAATGAATACAACACAGAAGGAAAAATGACTGCCGCTGCCCATTATAACTCTGAAGATGAACTCCTTCAGACCCGAGAATACACATATAACAGTGAAGGGTCTCTGAGCGAACTACAGGTACTCCGCCCAAACGGAACTACTATCCGATCAGTCGAATACACCTACGATGAAGCAGGCAACCCGGTAGTTATCCGTTATCTTCGGGCCGGTAACGACCTTCGGGAAGAAGTGCGCCGTGAATATATAACACGTAATGTAGAGCGTGTTGTCGAGTAGATTCAGATATGAATGAAGGATTACAAACTATGCAGAAAACGATAAAACGAACACTTTTGATACTTCTTCTTGTATCCATGACCGGACCTTCCCTTTTCGCAATTGGAGAGGTTTCAGCGGTCTGGTCGAGAATCTACCGGCGGGCCAACACGCTTCAACAAAAACACCAGGTTATGCAATCCATTGTAGAACAACACAGCCGAGAGATGGTACCGGTTCTCTCCCAGGCCCTTGAGGAGCAACTCCAAAATCTAAGCAATCCCATGAATACAAAGACCCGAAACATTTCCACTTCTCTGCTCAAGATAATCGTTAAAGAGTTGGGCAGACTCAAGGCTTCGGAAACTGCACCCCTCGTTTTTGAACTGGTACAAGCATCCGACGATCCCCTCTTAAAGGGAGAAGCCATACTATCTTTAGGAAAGATGAGGGCTCGAGGTTATGCCGAGGATTTTGCTCTTATGCTCAGGAATTTGAATATGAATTATGGCGATATTCAACAACAGCGGGCGAATGAGACGCTGGCTTATTCATTGGTCCTTGCTCTCGAACTCCTCAAGGATCCTGTCGGATACTCACCTGTCTTTTTTGCAGCTTCCGGCTGGTATTCCGATGTCGGTAATGTGAAACAAGCAGCTGAACGGGCATTAAAAACCATGGTGGATGATCCCACCGACCAACTCACGAATATTCTCCTCGAAGCGAAGGATATCTCCGTCAAAAAAAGGGCCCTCGAAGCAGCTGTGGAGTCGGATGCCTCCTCACAAAACAAAGTAGAGCTCGCATCTCTTGCACTGGCCGAAGGACTCAACCGTGAAGCCAACTCTGCAGCACAGCGGCGTGAATTGAAGCAACTGAGGCTTGATTCTCTTCGAATTCTTGCCGAGGCGGCAATACCGGATGAGAGCGCCCTGGTGTCCTTCGACGAGATGATTTACCAGTATCGGGTAGACCGTGTTTTCGATGAAGATGAGATGTTGACTGCCATTCACACGATGGGAAATTACAAAGACAGTGAGGAGGCGGCTGAAATCCTTTCACGCTTTCTTGAATATATGAACAATCAGCGGGAAGCTGGGAAACAACCTGATTCCCTTAGAATCGCAAAGGCCACGGTTATTGCGCTCGGTGAAATCGGAAGCCCTGTTGCAACGGAACAACTGATGACGCTCACCTTCATTCCGAACTGGGAGAATTCGATCATTCGGCTGGCCAAGGAAAGTCTGGAGAAGATTCAGTAAAAAAACGAATCAAAGACCGGGATGGACAGCTGCATAGACCAGTGCAGTCTGCTCCAAAGTTCGCAGGAGGTTTTCCGCACTATGTCTTTTGTTCGCGGCGTGAACCCACAAACCGTTCAAAATCGTGAATATTTTTCACGATGATCTTGTCTTTTTGAAGCTCCACTCTCCGCTGCGAGGCAAAATGGTGAATAATCTCCCGGCAAGCCCCCGGAGACATTCCGGCCCAATGGGCAATATCCTCGATGGATGTCTTGAATTCCCTCTCATCTTCTTCCGGGTCGGCAACGGGATTGAGTTCGTTCAACATTAAAAAGACATCGGCGACCTTTGCTTGTTCATCCTGAAGCGTTAAAATCATGAACCGCCGCTTTTGATCGTAAATCCGTTTGGTAAAGAGTTTCAGAAGCTTCATGGCGATTTGAGGATTTCCGCGCATGAGCACCTCGAAGTTTTCCCGGTTGAATTCGAGAGCTTTTACTTTCTCGTAGGCTATGGCAGTAGCAGAACGAGGTGCCTCTTCGAGGATTGCCATTTCACCGAAAATCTCCCCCGGATTGAGGATATCGATGGTCTTTTCAATGTCTCCCATTATCTTAACGATTTGCACACGTCCGGATTGAATAAGATAGAAGTTGTCTCCGGGTTCATATTCACAGAAAATTATATCCCCCGCTTGGAATGTAACCGCAAAACGTTCGAACATTGAAAGGTTCAAAGAGGACATCAGGCGCTACCCTCCAGATTCTTCAGAGCCTTTTTTGCTTTGCGCAATATCGGTTCACCATCGGAGGCCATTGAGGTAATCTTTTGATAGAATCCCTTGGCCTTGGCAGATTCCTCTTTTTGCTCATAAGAACGGCCAACATGATAAAGCGCCTCCAGAAGATCCGGGTGGCGGGGATAGTTCTTTACCAGATTCGTAAACTGCATAATTGCCTTGTCGTACTGTCCGAGCTGAAAAAAACAGCGGCCGATCTCGAACTCAGCTTTTGCAGCATATTCCTTATCACTTGACTGTTCCCGGATTTCTTGGAACACCTTGAGTGCATCAGGATACATCTGCCTGCTGAACAGGCTGACCGCCTCGTAGTAGCGCTTTGCAACATCCGACATAGTATTTGTTCCGCTGCCTCCGGCAGGCTTCTCCATATCGGCACCGCGGCTTTGTGTCACAGGGTTTGGGCCGGCCCCTTCCCCATACGCCTGGCTGTACTCCTCCGCCTTTTGAATATACTCGGTTGAAGCGGAGGCGTGTACACCTGAAGGATAATAGGTAATATACCGCCGAAAGGCATAAAGCGCCTGAGCATAGCGTTTATTTTTCATATAATATTCGCCAATAGTAAATAAACCTGTTTCCGGATTGGCTTGCTCACCCGAGGAAAGAAGATTCTGCACCTGTTTATGAATACGTCTAAGCTGGTTCGAAAAAACCCGGAGCATCTTCATAATGATACGGGTGTTGCTCATTGCCAGTTTCTCGAATTCCGGAACGGTAAAAGCAAGGACGGATGCCGTTTTCAATACAACGGCCGTTTCTTCCCGGGGATACTTCCCTAATGCGGATTTGACACCGAAAAACTCACCTGTCTGAATCAAATCGTGTAGTTCCTGGCCTGTTTCAATGTCCGTCGAATTAAGACTGACGCTCCCGGATTTAAGAATGTATACACGGTCACTGACGTCTCCTTTGAAATAGATTATGGAGTTCGTCTTGTACTGTATAGCTTTCGGCGACATTTCAGCTTTCGTCCTCGGTCATGGAAAACGGTAAATAATCGAGATGTTTTTCGAAACCAACAGCCTTCCTAACCGTACGAAGCAGGCCGGCCGGCTCCCCGGCAACGAGCATCCGCCGGTCTGCTACATTGAGCATCTCGCCATCTACTTCCCTTTGTTCGAAAATCGGGTGAAAATCAGCCTCTCCGTATATCGGCTTCCCCTCGAGGGTCAGAAGGGCAATATCCTCCATCCGAGCCTCGACTAATGCCTCATAGGGATCAGCTCTACGCGGTCTGAGGAATAACAAATCAGCAAACATACCGGGCTCTATCCTACCAATTCTATCATCCATTCGAAAGGCCTTTGCCGGATTTCTCGTAATCATATGCACGAGGGTTTCGGCGGGTATGTCTTCCTGGTACATTTCCCGGTAAATCCGGCGGGCAAATCGAACCTCTTCGAGCAGGTTTACAGAACCGGTGGCCGTTGAATCAGTTCCGATACTGACGTTTATACCCGCCTCGAGCATCTCGCGGATTTTGCAGGTTACATTGAACATAAAGATATTCGACCCCGGACACCACGAAACATGGGCGCCGGCTTCACTGGTTTTCCGGATATCTTCTTCGCTGAAACCGAGACAGTGTATAAACACACAATGATCATCGAGTATATTGAGGCTTTCTAGGTAGTCTATCCCCTGCTGAGATTCCTGGTCGAAACCTTCTTCCAAGTGGGTAATAAAAGGATGGTTTCTTTTTACCGCCCTCCGGTGTTCGATCTCTACGCCATCGCCCCACCCCAGATCGTAGGATGAACATTCATGAGCGAGGGTGTAGTCGGAAATGACTCGAATCGGAAGATGTGGAATGAATGGTTCGTTGAACTCATGAGGAAAATGGTCGTTTACCGTGGTTACCCCGGAAAACAGATTCTTATAGGCGCTGAGGTAGTACATTTGATCGACGGAAATATTTGAACGCTCGGCTACTACATCCGACCCTTTTAAATCATTATCCCAATAGGACCAGTTCACATAGTACGCCCGATTTTTCGGTCCTACCCTCGGAAGATAATCCCCGCGCAGATGATCATGAATATTGATTAGTCCGGGGTAAACATAGAGGGTTCCCGAATAATCTACAAAGTGTTTATCCGCGTTTCCAACTGATCCTATACGTTTGCCTTCGATACCGATCGAACTGTTTTCGAGTACAGAATCGGGAGTAACGAGGGTAACACCCTGAAACGAATAGTGTTTTTGCATGTGGTCCCCTTCGCGGTCTTCTTTATTATCTATCGGCAGATATCATCATAACACAAAAATAAAGTTAAAAAAACAGCATATTGACCCTTATATTTTTGCGGGTAAGCTGTAAATATGATTGACCTCCATACTCACAGCACCGCCTCCGACGGCACTTTCGCGCCGGGAGATCTCGTCCGTTACGCTTGGAAACAGGGAGTGCATGCCATTGCTGTAACCGATCATGACACACTCGCCGGGCTCGAAGAAGCAATAAAAGCTGCAGATTCCCTTCCCATCCGTGTTCTTCCCGGTATCGAACTGGAAATCATGTACGAAGGAGGAGAGTTTCACCTCCTAGGACTCGGTCTAAAATACTGGAAAGAGGTTGCCGGGGAACTGTTGGCTCCGCTGCTCGAACGAAGAACTGTCCGTAATCGGCAGATTATAGAAAAGATGCAGGAAGCAGGGCTCGAGGTGGAATACGATGATATTCGCCGCTTGGCAGGCGGGACGATAGTAGCTCGACCCCATTTTGCCCGTTACCTGGTTGAATCCGGTTTTGTTTCTTCTATGGAAGAGGCTTTTACCTCGTATCTTGGAGTGGGAAGACCGTTCTATGTTGAACGGGAAACAATGGGGCTTGCCGAAGGGCTTCATTTTATTCACGAAGCGGGGGGAAAAGCGGTTCTTGCACATCCGAAAACCCTGCATTTGAAAATAGACACCCTCGAATCAAAACTGAGAGAATGGAAAGCAATAGGACTCGACGGGATCGAGTCGCTGCATTCCAATGCGCGGCCTGCTGAATGCCGGCGTTTCAGCGACTTGGCCGGCCGGCTCGAGCTTTTCATCAGTGCCGGATCAGATTTCCACGGCACTCACCGGCCCGACCGTCGAATTGGACATTCCTGTCATGGAAGACCGATCGATGACACCTACCTTCTTCCTTTCATCGATTGAATCAATTCTCGATTGAACCTGACCGGTGAATAGACTATGATACAATTATCATCCAGGAGGAAGCATGGTAGCCAGGATCGGACACTGGGTAAACGGGAAGATACGGGATTCCGTTTACGCAGCGGGCTATTTTTACGAGACTATCAAGGCCCTTTTGCTTTTTTTCAGAAGAAGACAGGTGGGCTACAAGGTCCTGACCATGCAGATGCTCTTTACCGGAGTAGAGGCCCTCGGGGTTATCTCCCTCCTGTCTCTATCCCTTGGCGCTGTTATAATCATCGAGGGTTTAATCCTTCTCCCTCAATTCGGCCAGGGAGATTTGATCTACACGATTCTTATCACCATTATAACCCGGGAACTGGGACCGATTCTTACAGCCTTCATCATCATCGCAAGATCCGGTACGGCAATATCAACGGAAATCGGAAATATGGTGGTCTCACATGAAATCGAGGCTTACGTGTCCTTTGGAATCAATCCGATATCATATCTGGTTGTCCCGCGTTTTCTTGGAGTAACCTTTTCCATGGTACTCTTGAATCTCTATTTTAACATCTTTGGGCTTATAGGCTCTTATCTGCTGGGAACCCTGATGCAGCCGATCGGTTTTTCAGAGTATCTTAATGGACTGCTTTCGGTTTTGACGACTGCCGACATTATTTCTTCACTGGGCAAAAGTGCTGTTTTCGGTATGATTATCTCCCTGGTTTCCACTTATTACGGCTTCAAGGTCGAGCGGGCCACGACTGAAGTCCCGCAAAAGGCAATCAAAGCGGTAGGGCACAGCATTGTTTTATGTATCTTGGCAAATGTAGTGCTGACTTTGTTTTACTACTTATAGGAAAAGGGGTTTGGCGTAAAAGCAGTGAAAGATGCGGTAAAGGTTTCCGGCTTACGGTTTGAACGAAACAATCTCTTGATTCTAGACGACATCAGCCTCTCCTTTCCGGCTGAGGCCAGTACTGTAGTAATGGGTTCTTCAGGTTCAGGAAAAAGCACTCTGCTGAAAATTGCTGCCGGGATCATCATGCCGGACGGAGGCCGAGTGGAACTCTACGGGGAAAATATTTTCGGGGTAGGAGAGAAAAAGCTGCTCCAGCTGCAAAGACGCACCGGCTTTGTTTTTCAGGATGCGGCATTGTGGGCCAATATGAGCCTTTACAGCAACATGGAGGTCCCCCTCCGTTATCACTACCCTGATATGACCAATGAAGAGGTTGACTCTAAAATAAACCAGCTTTTAAAACGTGTTGATTTCAGAGAAGATCTGTCAGTCCGGCCGGCTCAGCTTTCGACGGGGGAGCAGAAAATTTTTTCGTTTCTCAGGGCCCTGGTAACCGAACCGGAGCTTGTTTTTCTCGATGAACCGACAACCTCTGTTGATCAGTCTTCGGCAGATAAAATCATCAATCTGATACGAAAACTCAAAGAAGAGGGAAAAACCATTATCGCCGTTACCCACAGTGCTCGCCTTACCTCTCTGATTGCAGATTATTTGATTGTAATGGGAGAGGGAGGTGTACTGGCTGAGGGCCCATTCTCCGAAGTTATACGAACAAAAGATCAGAGAGTTGCAGACATCCTTTCCGATGTTCTGGATATGAGTTCATCGTACGATACCGACCTGCTGGAGCTTCTCGAACCGGAGTTCGACGATGAATAAGAAACCCACACGGCAAAGAGATTTGACAGGTAAACCTGTTACGGCTAGGATGAGGTTAGTGCCATGAGATTTCGAATTCGCTATGCAGATCAGATTGTCGGGGTATTCGTGGTCCTGGCAATTGCCTTTCTCTTGTTTATTCTCATACTCATGGGCAGCAAACAGCGCTGGTTTACCGAAGACTATTTTTTCAGCACTACGGTTCGCACGGCCAAGGGCGTAGCCTCCGGGATGGCTATAACTCTGTCCGGTATAGAGATAGGAAAAGTCGAAGATGTTAAACTCGATGAAAACAATAATGTTAAGGTTGATTTCCTCATTTTCGAGAGTTACTACGATCGCGTAAAGAAAAACTCGGTTATGCAGCTCACAGCCAGCGGAATCGTTGGAAAAGCCCTTATACTTCATCCCGGAATAAATAACGGGGATCCTATCCCTCCGAATACACATATTCCGTCCCTTGACTTCGCCGAGGGACAGAAATTGGCCGAAAAAGGACTGGTTACTATCTCTCAGACGCACCGATCGGAAAGAATACTGAGAATTCTCGAAGCGGTGGAACCGGTTATGGAAAATCTCCAGGTTAGCCTGGTAACGGTAAACGAGATCCTGGTAACCCTGCGTGACGCCTTGGAGGGCGATGAAAGCCGGGCCCTCGGAAAACTCATAAAAAATATCGACGATACCGTGGTGACGATCGACAAATCCCTTTCGGATACTACCGGCAATGCAAATACTCTCATCAACAATATCGATGAAGTCGTTAAAAACCTGGAAGAGTTAACCGCCGATCCCGAAGGCCTTGTACCGGAACTTCTGGGGAACAAGGGATCTATAGCAAAAATCCTGGACGATGATGAGGTGCTCTTTGAGGAAATACACACCATTCTGGTGGAACTGAGAAAAACGGCCGAGCAAGCAAGAGAGTTTTCCACCTACATAAATTCAACACAACCCCAGGTTTCCGGTATACTGGAAGAGGGGCGGCAAACTTTGGACAAAACCAAGGACGTATTGGAAGGCCTCCGCAACAACCCACTCCTTAGGGGAGGGATACCGGAGGAACGAGAACAGCCGAGCACCTTCGAGAGTTATCGCGATGAAGATTTTTAACATTCAACTGATCAAGCCGGCGGCGGCAGCAGCCTGCTTATCATTCATCCTCATCTTCGGGGCCTGTTCTTCCTCTCCTGAACAGCCGGAAAACATAACTGCGGTAAAGAACCAGGCCGCCCAATACGAGGCCTTCGGCAATAACTATTTCGAACAAGCCAAATATCAGCAGGCACTCCAGTTCTACCAGCAGGGGCTCGAGTACAATATTTCGGTCTACAATGAACCGGGAATCGTTAAGTCTTACAACTCGATTGCCAGAGTGTTCGTAGAAACCGGCAGCACCGACCGGGCCGAACGGACCTTTCTCAAGGCTTACCGTATAGCAAAAGACCTCGACAATAACGTCCTTTTGGCTCAAACAGCCAACAATCTCGGGTCTCTGTATCTGAAAACCGGCCGGGAGGAAGAGGCTTTCGAACTTTTCCAGGAAGCCCTCGAATTGTCGGAGGGAACAGAAAAAGAAAGTGTAGAAGAATCCATCCTCTACCACAATCTCGGAATGTCATACAAACTGCGGGGCAATTACAAACAGGCCAAATTATATCTGCATAAAGCTCTGGAGAAAAACCTTGAAAACCGGGAATTCAAGGAAGCAGCATCGAATTACTATGGGCTGGCCTCCGTCGAATCCAAACAAAACCGCTACGAACAGGCCCTCGATTATGCGCGGTCGGCTTTGGAAAACGACCGGAAAATGGAATACAGTTACGGTATTGCGAAAGATTTGAAAGCAATTGGAATCATACAGGAAAAAGCGGGTAACCTCGAAGCTTCATATGAAAGCCTAAAAAAGAGTCTCTTGGTGTTCGGGACTCTCAATCTTGTCGAGGATATTATCGATATACTTGTACGGCTGGAGGCCGCCGCTCGCGAGCTGGGAAAGCCTAAAGAGGCCGAGGAATATGCAGCTACCCTGAAGAACATTCGGGAAAATCAGGACAAATAATGCAGAGCAACCTACCGGCATTTTTTAAAAAGGCATGTATCGGCTATACCCGTATAGGGAAAGGGGTGGTACTGCTGTCTTCCGTTATTATAGCTACTGCTGTTTTTGTTTTCGCTTTCGTCCTTCCACTCTGGGCTTTCGCAAACAATGCTCCGGAACACTTCACCTTGACCATGCTCCTGCTTCTCCTTGCCGGTTTTATCTGGGTAATAACCTCTCGAATCCGGAGAGGGATCCAGGATTTCGATGGGAATCGCTCAACATATTTAACCAAACGGCTTCTCCCAAGACTGCAAAAACTCGGAATTATTCTCGGTTTTATTGTTGCCCCTTATGGTATAGCGCTCTTGTATGTCAATTTTCATCCGGCATACGGGGGGGTCTCGACAGCTGTTTATCTTTTGGCCCTTGGAGTTCTCATTCATGGCGGGAGAGGTGAATAAAGGAACATCCCGTCGATGAGGCTCATTCTCCTGCTCATTTTTAGCTTGCTCTTCCTTACCGGAGAAACGGCCCGGGCTGAAAGCTCACAAGAGCCTGGAAATATTTACCCTGAGATCGGTGCACTGCATTCGGGAAATCTCCTTTTCCGCCAACTTCAACAGGACATAAGCCGATATCACCTGCGCTCTAAGAGCAATGAACCTTTGCCCCAGCTTTTTTTCTATCAATACATCGTAAAGAAAAACCAGGATTTTTTCAGTCTGGCCAGCAGGATCAACTTGCCCTATGATACGCTGGCCAGCCTGAACGGAATCAGACACCCTTCCCAAATCGATGAAGGTTCCCGGATTCTTATCCCGAACATGCCCGGCCTTTTTGTACCTGTCACTCCGCAAAATGATCTCGAGTATATGATGGCTGCTCTCCGTGCGGATTCATTCGAGCCCGAAAAACTTATTAAGATAAAACGAAACGACTCATTCTACTTCCTGCCGGGAGAACGTTTTCATTCCTTGGAACGTGCCTATTTTCTCCAGATTCTCTTTCGTTTTCCGGTGGACCGCGGAAGAATCAGCTCACGTTTCGGAGTGCGCCAAAGTCCTTTTACCGGCCATCGGATTTTTCATAACGGTATAGATATCGCCGCCGGCCGGGGCGAATCCGTGCTGGCAGCCCGCGGGGGGGAGGTCGTCGAAACAGGAGCTGATCCGATCTATGGTAAATATATTCTCATAGATCATGAGGGAGGCTATTCCACTTTTTACGGGCATCTGGAAAAACAATCAGTTTCGTTGCATGATAGAATCTATTCGGGTATGATTATTGGTAGGATAGGATCGACCGGCCGCTCAACAGGCCCGCATCTCCATTTCGAGATCAGACGGGACAATGAATTAAGAGATCCGGTCCAACTCATGCCGAACACGAGGTAATGATGAGGCGTCTAACTCTTTCAGGAGTTCTCTTGTTCCTGCTTTTTTCCCCTGTTTTCATGTTTGCGGAAAATATCTATGGAACGATGAGCAAGATCGTCAAATTACAAGATACCGGAAGCAGTACGGAGGAGTTTACCCTCAAGCTCGAAGAACTTGCTTCCATTACCGTTCCCAAAAACCCGAAACTTCTTCAGGGTTTTGAAGTCCTTGTCACCCTCCCTGGTTCCCTCGAGGGATATTCCAACGCCGTTGCTGGAACCCTGTATAAACGAATAAGCCCCTTACCGCAACAAAATATCCGGAGTTACCGGGGACAAGAACTCCACAGCGCACTACTCCCCGGCAGGGGGAAACAATACTTACTGGTTTCTTTGAGTTCGGATTATCAACCTGCCGATCAATTGAACACTACCGTCATCGAACCGATCCAAGACCCGTCGGACGCTCCTTTTCTCTTTACAATTCTTCCCACCACAAAGGGAATTCCCTCTTCAGTGAACCAGGCTCAAATAACGATTTCAGTCCGACCGGTTTACCGGGATGCGGGGCTTCTTGAACTTACTTTACTGAATGAATCAATAGAACTCGAAGCAATTCAAATTCAACTCGATGGTAACGAACTCGCCGGTATTGCCGCTCTGCCGAATGTGCTTTCTTCCGGTTTGCATACACTTAGCATCTCCGCACCTCGATACAGACAGGAAACGGTTCGTTTTACTGTTGAACCGGGTAAAAGGCGTGAAGTCAAGATTGAACTGAAACAAACCCGTACCGCTCTCATTTTCGAAGCCCCTACCGGTACTGAGGTCTTTCTCGATGGGGAAATGGTAGAGACCGGAACCTCCATAGAGGCGGTCGAACCTGGTACGCACACGGTCACCTATTCTCTCGGCGGATACAGACTGACCAGAAATATCGAACTGGCAGAGGGGGCTTCCTATCGGGTCAGTCTCAATATGGATATTAAACTTTCTTTAGAAAATCAGACGAAACAATAACCATTCAACATAAAGAGGTTAATGTTTCTTCAGCGTTTGTCGATATTTTCAATGTCGGTGCCTTACTATAGTTCCCCTCCCAGTTCACTATATGAGAACCGACACCATGGCAACATGGGAAGGCCGGCTCAACAGCCGGCCTTTTTTTTTATCAGGCTTGTCACGCTTGTCATGTATCGATTTTGTCATGCATCGCTCTCGAAAACAGCTAAACAACCTGTTTCCACAAGCTTCGTACCAGCCGGCAGCCCGAACCATGATTCAACCACCGACTGCTTGACAAAAGCCCCTCCCCTATCTACTCTAGCGCCATGCAGTTTCCCCAGAAACGATACCTTTCCGTTCAAATAGTGATTGCCCTTACGATCCTGATTGCAGCAGCATTGGGCGTCGGTCTGGGTTACATCCTCTCCGGTACGGCAAACATAAAATATACAGAAGAATTCGGCGAATACGAACAGGCTCTCCCCACCCAGGTCCTGGACCGAAACGGAAGACTGATAACAGAATTCTTTTCCGAAGAAAAGCGGGAAATCGTCGCAATCGACGAGCTGCCCGAACACTTGATTTTTGCCCTGATTACTCGGGAGGACAAAGGCTTTTTCAAGCACAACGGTTTCAGTTTGAAACACACAGTACGAGCTGTATTTCAGATTGTAACCGGTCAGCTGTTTTCCGGGGGAAGCACGATAACCCAACAGCTGGCAGGACATCTTTATGCCGACCGGTCGGAAATTTCCATTACCCGAAAACTCAAGGAACTATGGTGGGCTTTTCAACTCGAACGGCGCCTTACCAAGCTGGAGATACTCGAGCTCTATCTTAACAAGATGCCCTTCGGCCACAACACCTACGGCGTACAAGCGGCTTCAGAGTTTTACTTCAATCACCCGGCAACGGAAATGACCCTTGCCGAATCAGCTATGCTCGTTATCCAACTCGTCCGTCCCGGCCTCTATTCTCCTATACGCCACCCGAACCGGGCCCAACGAGTTCAATACGAAATCCTCAACCAAATGGTCGAGCTCGGGTACACCGACAGAGAGACCGCAGAACGTTCATATCAGGAATACTGGAACAGTTACGACTATACGCGATCCAATACCACCACTGCCTTCTTTGAACGGAAAGACAAGGCGCCTTATTTCAGTGAATATATCCGGGGACGCCTCGAAGAGCTCATGTACGGCTCTCTCGATATATACAGAGACGGGTTTACCGTTCATACCACCCTCGATCTTGACTATCAACAACAGGCACAACAACTCATGTCCTCGGGAATCGCTCGAGTGAATTCCGTGTTTCAATCTCAGACCTCGAAACGGCAAAACTATGCCGAAGATAAATTCCTCCCCATAATCAACCTGCTCGGTCTGAGTTTTAACGTGGAGGATATGCACATTTCCACCAGTATCCAGAGCAAACGAGCAAAAGACTTCTATCACGAACAGATCAATCCTGCAGTAGACATGATCTCTCTCATGTTCGGACTGGATGATCTCAAATTCGCTTCATCCATGGCCTATTCCCAACAGGAAAAAGAGGCTGAGCGGACTACAGTACAAGGTGCATTGATTACCCTGGAAAACGGCAGCGGTCATATTCTTGCAATGATCGGAGGCAGTCAATTTGATCGTACCAACCAGTTCAATCGGGCGGTACAAGCCAAAGTCCAACCCGGTTCGTCCTTCAAACCCTTGTACTATTCACGAGCTATCGAGTCAAAGACTTTTACCCCGGCAAGCTTTATCTACGATGCGCCTGTTGTCTTCTGGAACGACGACGGAACACCCTATACTCCTCTCAACTACCGGGGCAGATGGAGGGGCCCGGTACGTCTTCGCTTTGCCCTGGCTCACTCGATGAACGTCCCCTCCCTCAAGGTCCTCGATGCCATCGGATTCGATGCAGCAATCGACAACGCATCCTCTCTTTTGGGAATTCACGATCCTCAGGAGATAGCGCGCAACTTTCCGAGAAAATATCCCCTCGGACTCGGAATTATCGAGGTTGCCCCGATTCAGATGGCCCGGGCCTATGCCACCTTCCCGAACAAGGGAAAAGAAGTAATACCGATAGGCATCAGTCACATCGAAGACAACTCGGGAAACATAATCCTCGAACCGGAAAAAGAACTTCGTTCCCGGCAGGCAAAGAAAGGCGAGGAAGCCCAGCTTCTAACCCCTCAGACTGCTTATATTATGGTAGACATGTTGTCCACCACGGTAGAGTCGGGTACCCTCAGCTATGCCAGAAGAACTGCCGACGGGTTTCCTATGCCTATGGGCGGAAAAACCGGCACCACCCAAAATTGGTCGGATGCCTGGGCCATGGGATTCTCTCCCTACGTGACGACTGCCGTCTGGTTCGGATTCGATCGGCCCGGCTACTCCCTGGGCACGAATCAATCGGGAGCAGTAGCCGCCGGGCCTGTGTGGGCGCAGTACATGAAACGGATTCATCAAAATCTGGAACCCAAAGAATTCGAAAAGCCGGAGACAGGCCTGCAGGAAGTTACGGTGTGTGCCGTCTCCGGAGATCTCCCCACCGAGTACTGTGATGAGGGGACAATCGAAGAGATTTTTCTCGATGGGACTGAACCCGACAGCTTCTGCTCCTATCATGAATTCGAAAACCGGCGAAACAGCGTTATGGTGAAAAAGCTCGAAGACTCCATGCTGACCGAGGATCTTTCACTTCAGGACGATTTCAATACATTTTCTGAATTCGAAGAACTCGATGAATCTCTCGATTCTCTCGAGCTCGAGCTCGATGTAGCTCCGGATATGCAGCCCGGTACCGCTCCGGACGATACCGAGTCCGAAGCCGATGAAGACCAGCGGGAAACGGATACAAGCAACCCGCTTCTGGACTAACAGGGATGAACGTACAAATAGACGAAATAATCATGAAACGTCGAGTTCGTCATGATATGGGCAATATCAACGGTTTGGTGGAGAGCATCCGCCGCTACGGATTGATGAACCCTATTGTTCTCAACACAAACAAGGAACTCATTGCCGGGCACAGACGTCTTCAAGCAGTAAAACAGCTCGGCTGGAAATCCATACCCGCCCTGATAGTCAATACTGAAGATACAGCCGACAAACTCGAAATGGAGCTCGAAGAAAACGTACAGCGAAAAGAACTCACCCCCGAAGAAATCTCCGAGGGCTACAACCGGCTCGAGCGGTTACGGCATCCGGGCATATTCCATAAATTTTTTCAACTCCTCGCCGGACTGTGGCGCAGACTGCTCCGGCTTCTTCGCATCAGGCATTAACCCTTGAGCTAACCCAGAGCCCGTGTCCAACCGGCCTCCACTCAGGGAAGCGAGTCCATCAAATCGAGGTTCCTCGGAGAGAAAACGAGAAAACCTCCGCCTCGTTTCTGGACAAGAATTCGCCCGTCGTCCAGTTTTCTTATAAGAGTGTCAGGATGCACCTGCTCCGAACTCACCGAAATCCGTTGAAGCTGTTCATCGAAGCTTCCGAGTTTCCACTCTCCTCCGTCATCGACTACAGCATAGACAATTCCACGATCGAAAAGCACCTGACCGGAGGCATATACGGTGGTTGCAGAATTTTCTTTTATCTGCAAGGAAGCGGTATCGAGTAAATAAAGGCGGGAGGTATTTCTGTTTGATTCGCTCCCAACTACCAGAATTCCGTTGGAAAGAAAGTGCAGCGTCCGTCCGTAAAGAACGAGATCGTCTGCTTCAGCGATTTGCCTGGCTGAATCGAACCTGTTTTTTGTCAACCGTCCCTCGGGAGGATGAACGCCTTCCCGGAGCCGGTAAAGATATACCGTACGGCCCGAATCTTCTTCGGGAACGGCTTGCTCCGCAGGTTCTTCTTCCTCGAGCTCCTCCTGCTGATCACGAGCTATCTCTTCCCTGGACTCTTCGATTGCTTTTTGACGATCTTCGAGTTCCTCCCGGGTTTCATCGAGCTGCTGCTGTGTCTGTTCGGCCTCTTCTTCCTGCTCTTCGAGCTCCCTCTGTCTCTGTTCGACCTCTTCGGTCCTCTGGTCTATCTGTTCGATTTCTTCCTGATCTCCCCTTTCTTCTGCTGTCTCTCTTGCCTCGGCAAGCTCAGCCTCCTCTTCTTCCAGTGCCTGCTGTTCGTCTTCTCTCTGCTGCCGGCCCTCTTCTACGGCTTCTTCCTGCGTCTCGAGCGCCTCTTCCTCTTCGGCAAGCTCCTCATCCTGGAATTCCGACATCTCTTTCCGTTCTTCCAGACCCCGATCTTCCCTTTCTTGCAACTCGGAGACTACATCCTCATCGGTTAACTCAATAGAATCCGGTGTATCCTGGCTGGTTCCGTCTTCGGTAAGACGCCGGCGAAGCGGAATAAGCATCCGGGTACTCCCGGCCCACTGCTCATAATTTGTTGCAAGCCCGGCATTATCAGCATTCAAGTATGAATTGACGTCCGATGTGTACCTGGTTGAAAAGAAGTCCATATCTCCACGGTGAACGGCGTTGTAAAGGGTAACAAACTCGGCCAATAAGAGAGCTTCATTCTCTTCGTAATCAAAAGAGGCAGCAAGGTATCCGGCAAGTATCGTTCGCAGATTCCGAATATGATCGACCTGAGCCTCTTCTTCAATAATGAAGATGTCCGCATCCATTCGGTTTTCTGCTTGCGGATCCACCGAGCGTATTACCCGGTATTTTCCGTAAAAAGCCTGTTCTCCTCCGCTCTCGGTCAAACCCTGTGCCAGGGCCTCACCTATATCATAAATTTCCTGATAGGTGTCTATACGCTCATAAGGGCCCTGATAATTGGTAAAACTGATCCCGGAGGCTTCTACATCCCGCACTTCTCCCTCGTCGACTTCGAGTGCCGTCACAGCAGTCCCGATTGCCGCAAGCAAAACTATCGTCAGAATAAATATACAGCGTTTCATGCTACCCCCCTGGATATGGTTACCTTCCGGTGCCGGTCCCGCTGCGAATAGTTTCGAGCAAGTCCAGTGCCGCCTGTCTCGTTTCACGCCGATAATCTCCGGAAAAAACCTCGAGCAAGAGTTCATACCCCGCCACGTCGGGTAGACTCCCATGATAGTGATATATTGATTCTACAGCCTTGACCACTGTATGCACAAGATGGGCTGAGCCGGAGCCGCCGTTTCCTTCGCCAATTGCAGCCCCCTCCAAAGCCCAGCGGAGCCATCGTGTCATCCTTCCGTCAGGATCCGCAGCAATAGTCCCCATACCCTCAACAGCAGCCGTCCGCACTTCAATGGAAGGGTCGAAGCGGAGAAGCTTTATCATCATATGAAGCTGGTCGAGCCCTCCGTATTCAGCAAGCAGCCGCACCGCTTCAGCTCGCCGGCCGGGGAGCATGCGCCGGTCTTGCAGCGTAAGTGCAGAACCTGCAACCTGTTCGAGTAGATCGAGCAGCGCCCAACGCAATGTTCCCGAATGCCCTGAATTAATGTGGGCCCGCGTTTCCTCGAGAAACTGACGGTGGTCTCGGTCTTCCGGTGAATTTACCAAGTGCCGCAAATATTGTTCCTCAATACCGCCTGGAGAGGGTGTGGGCCTGCCTTTCACGAGCCTGCCTGAACTGCCCCTGCCGGCTGGACCGCCCCTCCGGAGAGTCCATCCGGAGGCAGGAGGCGAATCTATATCCCAACCGCTCACGATCCAGTCGGAAGTTCCTGCTACCAGCACTCCTGTTTTGTTCAGAGTCAGATCCCCGGGCTTCCCCTTAACAGACTTCATTCCCAGAAAACCCCCGTCGAGACCAAAGGACATGATATAACCCGAAGAAACGGGAAGAAATATTCGGCCGTCAGCAGACCAAACAGGAAAACCTGTAATCTGCGCTCCTGCAGCCCGCTTCCACAAGACCTGTCCCCTGCCGTCGACGGCCCATGCTCCCCGGTCGAGAGCCCAAAGTGCGGTGTCTTTACCTGCGGTAATGATCATGTTGTCGGATAACAGCAGATACTCTAAACCCGCTTCCAGAAAAACCTCCCACAGGACCTCGCCTTCAGGAGAAATACGAAGAATGTATCCTCTGCCGGTAACGCAGAGTAAACCCCGATCGGCCGGAATCACGATAGAGGGAATTCCGCGTACCGGAACCTTCCAGGCCAAAACACCATTGCTGCGATAAGCCCTGACAAAACGGTCCCTGCAGGGCACAATCAGAACTCCGTTAGTTAATAAGGGATCCCCCGAAACAGGTGCCGGCAGATCCGCCCCCCATATCTGGTGCCCCTGATGGGTAAGTGCACGCAAACCACCCTTGTCATCTGCTAGATATAAAACACCGTTATGATCGATGGCCGGCCGATAGAAACTTCCGCGTTCTGTCTTTAACCGCCAGACGACTCCTCCCTGCGGGTTAACAGCGTAGAAGCTGCCGTTTTTCGTCCCGGCATATATCGTCCCGTCAGGTCCGACAGCCAAAGAATCGGAGAGCCTTTCCGGGATTCTCTTTTGTCGAAGTTTTTTTCCGTACTCAGACAAATATACGAGGTGCCGAGGCTCCACAATCGCATAAATAGATCCATCATTACCAAAAACCGGCTGATGCATTACCCGGCCGGTAGCGGCATAATCCCAACGCTCTGTTTGCCGGGCTTCGTTTTCCTGAGCAGAAAGGGACCCGGAAAAACAGGCAAGGAAAACAGTCAGGCAGAAAAATGCCGGCAGCTTGAACGGGACCGGAGGTTTTAGAATGGCTCGATGGTGTCGGCCGGAAATCATAATCATGTATACTTTACCATATCCTGGCCGGGCAAGCCAGTTTCTTCGAATTCTCTTATCGGTGGGAACCGGTGAGGCAACCGGGCTGGAGGGGACAACCGGGGCAAAGCGGTTTGGAGCGGCAATAGTCTTTGGCAAGGTGTACGATCAAGGCATGGAATTCATTAAAAATTACTTCTGATTCCGGCAAATTTTTTTGAAACAATTCCTGTAATCCATGATATCTCAAAGAGTCGCGGGAGGTTTCATCTTTTGCGTACAGCCTGTCCACAAGCCGATTTGTATACGTATCTACTACAAACACCGGCACATGAAACCCATAGAGCAGAATCGAATCGGCCGTTTCCGGTCCGATCCCCCAGAGAGCGAGGAGCTCTTCTCGGGCAGGTATCCGCTTTCCATCGTCGAGTTTAGAAAGAAAAAACTCAGCAAGGATATGCAGTTTTCGTGCCTTCTGATTGAAATATCCGGAAGGTCTTATCAGTAGGGCCAAATCGTCTGTCTGAAGCGACAGTATATTTGCAGGATCGATAAGATCGAGCTCGTGAAGGCGGGCAAGTACTGCTTCTACATTTTTCCAGGAGGTGTTTTGGGTTAATACAGCGCCGAGGGCTACCTCGAAAGATGAAGACGCACTTCCTGGTTCCCAATAGATTTCCGGATGATAACCCCGTTCATTGAAACCTTGCCGCTTTCTATAGGAAACAAGGGGCCACCATCCTTGAGGACCATAATATGAATAAAGAGTCCGGTATATTTTTTCCGGCGCGAACTCATTGTATGGTGCCTGTTCCGGCACGGTTAGTCCCTTTTGCCCATACGAAAAGCAGCCGCCGTTTCCGGCGGCTGCATGTGTTTGCCTTCTTCTTTACTTGTTGCTAACTGCAGACTGGGCAGCGGCAAGCCTTGCTATAGGAACCCTATAGGGGGAACAGGATACATAATTCATACCTGAGCGAAAGCAGAAATCGATGGAAGGGGGGTTGCCTCCATGTTCTCCGCATATTCCCATTTTAAGCCCATTTTTGACCGAACGCCCTTTTTCAATTGCCAATTCAATGAGTGAACCGACTCCCGTCTGATCGAGTTCGGCAAAGGGGTCCTTTGAATAAATGGCTTCAGTCTGATAGGTCGGCAGAAAACTCCCCATGTCGTCACGAGACATCCCCAGGGTCATCTGCGTTAGATCATTCGTCCCGAAGGAAAAGAAATCAGCATGTTCGGCAATCTCTTCTGCAGTCAAAGCTGCACGCGGAACTTCAATCATCGTTCCAACCTGGTATTTCACCTGTTTCCTCATCTTCCTGCGGTCGAGAACAGATTCCGCTACCTCGATTGCCTTGTCACGAAGAATCTCGAGCTCTCGGGCGCTGCCGACAAGCGGTATCATGATCTCGGGAAACACCTTTGCTCCCGACTTTGCTACATCGCAGGCGGCAGTAATAATAGCTTCAACCTGCATGTCATAGATTTCAGGATAGGTGACTCCCAGACGGCATCCACGGTGACCGAGCATGGGATTCTGTTCACTCAATTCGGATGCCTTGGTTTTGATCTTATTCGCGCTTACGCCGCTGAAGGAAGCGAGATCATCAATCTCTTTCTTGCTCTTCGGTACGAATTCATGAAGAGGAGGATCGAGAAGCCGGATGTTTACCGGAAGGCCTTCCATAGCCTTGAAAATCCCCCGGAAATCCTTTTTTTGCAGCGGAAGCAGTTTCTTGAGCGCCTTCTTTCGCGATTCTATATCTTCAGCGACAATCATCTGTCGAAAGTACAGTAATTTTTCGCCTTCAAAGAACATGTGCTCGGTTCTGCACAAACCGATTCCCTCGGCACCGAACACGCGAGCCTTCTTAGCATCTGCGGGGGTATCTGCATTTGTCCGGACAATAAAGCCTACCTGATCCGTGTTACTTCGTTTTGCTTTCTTTCTAATCTTGTCCGTCCATTCGAGAAAGGTCTTCAACTCACCGGAAATTTTCGGTTGAATCAGATCCATTCCTCCGCCGTATACATCGCCGGTGGTCCCATCGATGGTTATGTAATCGCCCTCTTTGTACTTCTTTTTCCCGATAGTCATGGATTTGGATGCTATGGATACCGATTTTGCACCGACAACACAGGGAATACCCATTCCTCTCGCTACCACTGCTGCATGACTGGTCATGCCGCCGGTAGAGGTCAAAACACCCTGTGCGGCATGCATTCCCCCGATGTCCTCGGGAGAGGTTTCTTTTCGAACCAGAATAACCTTTTTGCCTTTTTCAGCCCAGCTTTCAGCCTCATCGGCAGTAAAGATGATCATCCCCGTAGCCGCCCCAGGCGATGCATTCAGCCCGCGGGTTAGCGGTGTATTGTTCTTCTTTCCCTTCGGGTCGATCATAGGATGGAAAATCTGGTCGAGCTGATCCGGAGTAACGCGGTTGATTGCCTCATCCTCTTTGATCAATTTTTCCTGAACCATATCCACTGCAACCTTGACCGCAGCAGCACCGGTTCTCTTTCCATTCCGGGTCTGGAGCAAAAACAGTTCTCCTTCCTGAATCGTGAACTCTATGTCCTGCATGTCGCGATAGTGTGCTTCGAGCTTGTCTTTTATCTCTTCGAGCTGCTGGTAGATCTTCGGGTTCTTTTTCTTCAGTGTTGTCAATTTCATGGGAGTCCGGATACCGGCAACAACATCCTCTCCCTGTGCATTCATGAGGTACTCACCAAAAAAGATCTTCTTCCCGGTCGAAGGATCTCGAGAAAAACAGACCCCGGTACCGGAAGTATCGCCGAAATTACCGTAAACCATACTCTGCACGTTCACAGCGGTACCCTTAAGGCCTTCGATGTCGTTGATTTTCCTGTATTTTATAGCTTTTGTATTATTCCATGAACCGAAAACAGCATTAATAGCCATCCAGAGCTGTTTTTTGGGATCCTGAGGAAACGCTTGGCCGGTTTCCTTTTTATAAACAGCTTTATAATCCTTGACCAGGTTTTTCAGATCTTCGATTCCAAGATCCGTATCCAGGTCATATTTCTTTTTCTTTTTAAGGGCTTCAATTTTTTCTTCGAAGGATTCATTGGGCACGCCTTTTACCACATTTCCGAACATGTGTATGAAACGCCGATACGCATCCCATGCAAACCGTTCGTTTTCGGTAATCCGAGCAAGCCCTTCCACTACCTCTTCGTTGAGACCGAGATTGAGGATTGTATCCATCATCCCCGGCATAGAAACAGCAGCGCCGGACCGCACGGAAACAAGAAGGGGGTTATCCGGATTACCGAATTCTTTATTGAGAACCTCTTCGACCTTCTTCAGATTATTTTCGACTTCTTCTTCGAGACCTGTCGGATATGTCTTATCATGATCATAAAACCATTCACAAACTTCCGTAGAAATCGTAAAACCAGGCGGGACAGGAATACCGATGTTCGTCATTTCTGCAAGATTGGCCCCTTTGCCTCCCAAAAGGTCCTTCATTGCTGACTTGCCGTCGGCCTTTCCCCGCCCAAAAAAATACACAAATTTTTGAGCCATAACCGGAATATACCTCCATTCAAGGGATCGAATATTGTTGGAATAGGGAAAAACTAAAACAAACAGCACCTTCTGTCAACTCTGACGGCAAGGTGCTGTCTGTTATCTGCATGATATTTCTGAAATAACGACCGGAAACTCAGCCCATATAGGATTCGAGAAGCGCACTTCTCGACGGATGCTGCAACCGCTTGATTGCCTTTTTCTCTATCTGCCGTATTCTTTCCTTCGTGAGCTCATAACGATCTCCGATTTCTTTGAGGGAAAGAGGGCTTCTTCCGTTCAAACCGAAACGATACTGTATGATCTCTGATTCCTTTTCGGTGAGCGAATCAAGTACCTGATTAATGTCTTCCCGCAAGGAGTTTCCGAGTACTCTTTGATCGGGCGATTCATACCCAAAATCCTCAACAAAATCACTGAGAACTGCTGAATCCTTCTCGGAATACATGGGGGTTTCCAGTGAAACCAGATCCCGGGATATGTTGATCAAGTCGGCTACATGTTTTTCATCCATGTTCAGCTCTTTTGCAATGTCGTCGACTTCCGGGTCGCCGTTTTTTTCTCGCTGGAGCTGTTTGCGGGCCTTATCGATTTGAACAAGCTCATTGGCGCGATTAAGCGGCAGCCGGATCATACGTGATTTTTCGCAAACTGCCTTGAGAATGGCCTGTCTGATCCACCACACGGCATACGAGATAAAGTGATACCCCTTGGTTACATCATAGCGCTCTATCGCGTTCATGAGGCCGATATTCCCTTCGCTTATAAGATCCGATAGAGGAAGGCCCTGATTCTGGTATTTCTTTGCAACGTTTACAACAAAACGGAGATTCGCCTGGACCAGCTTGTGTTTTGCAATTTCGTCACCTTCGGCCGCACGAGTAGCATATTCATTCTCTTCCTCTCTGCTCAAAAGAGGAATACGATTGATTTCTTTCAGATACATGGAAAGTACATTCTCATCATCTGCATTTTCCGTGTAGATTTCGTTCTGTTTACCTGTCTTTGTCTTTGTCTTCGTCATAACTCCTCCCACTGGTATATACTGCAAAGAGCATGCCAACACCATCCGGAGGAACTCTGCTGTAAATTCTTATATTACAATGATTTGCAAATCAATAGATAAAAGCCGGAATTCAAGAACTCCTGATTTGAGTTGTTTTGACACATTCTATATTCGCCTTTCCTAATTTGAGTCATTCTGCCCCACTCAAGAGCTCTTCAGGGGATGGAGTGCGCCCGCAGCAAAGGTAATTGGGCAGTCCGCTCCCGCAAGAGCACGGGGCGGTATAGTTTTGATAGTAACAGCCGCTTCTTCGAAGCGATTGAGGGAGCAGATCCTGATAGAGCATCGTCGTTGTGGGAAAAATGATGGAATAACTCTGGAAATACTCGAGCTTTTCTATGGTCCCCATCAGTTCCAGCTCATTCGATTCACAAATAGTCTGCCAGGCGTCCAGGATGAGCTCCCGGACCATATCTTGCTCTGCAAAAGTCCCGATTTTCCCACTGGGTTTGAGGGCCATGTAACGCTTCAGTTGAATCGAATAAAAGGCAACCCAGTCATCGAGTTCAGGGGTGCTCTGTCGCACCATTCCGTAATCATTGGTATACTTCTCCAACATCTCGGCGATGAAGGGAAAGTGATGATACCTTTCTGCGGAAATCCAGCTCCGAACGGCTCTGCCTACGGATCCGAGCTTTTGCAGTGCCAGACCGGTGTAGTACAGGATTCTCGAGACTTCCCGGGATAAATGTTCAGGACAGGTCCTCGAGGCGGCACGAAAGAGTTCCAGAGCTTCCTCGGTCTTGCCGTCTTCAAGAGCATCAAGCCCCATGTCGAGGAAAATACTATGGGTAAAGAATTTTTCCGATCCCTCCATATCTGTAAAATAGCAAGAATACAGATCGCGGGCAACAATAGATTTTTCTTGACCCCTTTGCAGTTCAAACGTATATTTCATATCGAGAAAATACACATACAACAATACTCATTATGAATCATCGTAGGAGGATGAGAATGAAGATCAATCCTATTGGAGACAGAGTCCTGGTAAAAATGCAGGAAGGAGAAACCAAAACTGCAGGTGGTATTTTCATTCCTGATACCGCCCAGGAAAAGACCCAGATCGGGGAAGTTATCGCAGTCGGAGATGATGAAGCGGTTACCGTAAAAATCGGTCAAAAGATCATCTATGACAAATATGCCGGTACTTCCATCAAGGTAGACGGTGATGAACAGCTCATCCTGAATATGGATGATATACTGGCTGTAGTCGAATAAGCCGGGTATCCAAAGCTTATTTTCCTGTCACACGTTAATCAACGGGAATACTTCCACAACAAACTGGAGGTGTTTCCGTTTTTTTTCGTGTTATTCGTCATTCGAACAGAAAGTCTTCAATCGCTTCTGATACCTGAGCGGTATTCCCCCCTGCAGACCGGGTTTCCGGAACGGATTTAAGAAAGAGTTTTCCGTAGCCCTTGGTAGAGAGCCGGGGATCGAGTACTAAAACCACTCCCCGGTCCTCGTTCCCCCGAATCAGGCGTCCGAACCCCTGCCTAAAGCGCATCACAGCTTCCGGAAGAGAAAGATCCCGGAATCCGCTTTTCCCCTGAGCCTCCAGCCAACTGTAACGAGCCCGGGCAACCGGGTGCGAGGGAACACGAAAGGGAAGCCGGGTCAGAACAACTATACTCAGTGATTCACCCGGCGCATCGACTCCCTCCCAAAACGAACTCGTAGCAAGGAGCACGCTCGAAATATCGTCATGGAAACTCCTCAAAAGACGGGCGCGGTCCTGCTGTCCCTGACGAAGCACAGTAATTCCCAAGGGTTCGAGCCGGGTTTTTATACTCTGGTAGACATCGTTGAGGAGTTCATAAGAGGTAAACAGCACAAGGGCTCGCCCCTCCGTCAGTTCCATCATTTCCGGCAGAACGGTTTTCAGATATTCTCTCCATTCCGGGCTTCCTGTGGCTGGTATGTCCTCCGGCGAAGCAAGCAGGACCCTGTTCTTGTAATCAAAAGGGGACTGGAGAAGCAGGGTCCGCACCCCTTCGAGACGGTCCAGACCGACCCGTTTAAACCAGAAGGAAAAGGAAGAAGCCACCGTAAGCGTAGCGGAGGTAAAAACAGCGGCCGAAACCGGCTCATAGAGGGATTCCCGCATCAAGGGTGCAATATCAACAGGTGTCGCCGACCACCGGACCTGCGGACCTCCCTCGCCGAAAGAAACCTGTTCGAGCCAGTAGATCGTCTGGTCATCTTCGTACCATCGATTCCAGGCCTCACATACGGAAGACCACTCTTCAACCCGGCGAAGATAAGCCCGGAGCTCGAGGACCTCCTGCTCCTCTTCGAGGGTAGCAGGACAGGCATCCAGAAGGGATGCAATTCGGTCAGCCGTTTCGATCAGAGAATTCGATAATACACCGATAGCCGAAAGAATTTCATCCTGCTTTTCCTGCGGAAGAGCAGGTTCCATAAGCAGGTTCCGTTCACCGGCGAGAAGGTCTATTGTCCGAGCCAGGGCTCGCTCCGAAGATGTGCGAAGATTTTCAACCGAATCCACCACCCCGGCATATTCTTTTCCGAGTGAGCTCCCGGCCTTCCGAATGAAGCGGGGCAGAACCCCGCCCTTTCTTCTTTTCCTCTGGTGTATTAAGCGATTGCACAGCCCCTCGACTCCGGCAGGCATGACGGTGCGGGAAAAAAACGATGTAGCGCTCTCTTCGATATTATGGGCTTCATCAAAAATGACTCTCCTGAAGGCCGGCAGAACCGCCGCTCCATCGAAATCTCCCCCGCCTAGACGAAGAGAAAGGTCTGCAAACAGGAGATGGTGATTCGTTACAAGAATTCGTGCTGAGGCAGCCTGCCTTCGTGCGTGGATGAAAAAGCATGTATCCCGATAGGGACAGCGCAGACCCAAGCAGCTTTCCCGCTCTGAGCGTACAAGGGACCAGATCCTGTCGGATACAGGTACAGGAAGACCGGACCTGCTGCCGTCTTGATCGTTTTCAGCCCACTCTTTCAGCATCTCTAATTGATCTGATTCATTTTCGAAGAGTTCCGGTTCCAGAAGGATGTCCTTCAACCTCCGGAGACAAAGATAATTCCCCCGGCCCTTTACCAGAACCGCCTGCAGACCGGAAGCGAGGTGCCTCTGCACAAGGGGAATATCCTTCTCTATGAGCTGCTGTTGGAGATTGATCGTCGCGGTAGAGATCACGATCCGTTCATCATTCTTTTCCGCCCATACACAAGCCGGTACCAAGTAAGCCAGAGATTTCCCGACTCCCGTCCCCGCTTCGACTACCGAGAGCTCCTTTTGGTTGAACGCTTCGGCCACCCGGCGGAGCATCCGAACCTGCTCCTCCCGGGGTTCAAAACCTTCGATCTCTGCGGGGAAACGACCCCCGGCATCTATCAGAGAAGCAAGCTCATCCGGATTGATGGGAGTTATCGCACCTGCGGGGTGGGCCCGGGCAACAACCGTTACCTCCTCGATGGTATTGTTTACAAGATAAAATCCTACCCCCTGGTTCCCGATCCTCGAGGCCACCGCAAGGTCGGCCCTGCTCGGTTCGAGAATCCCCGATGGGTGATTATGGATTACCACATCGCCTCGTTCCATGTGCGGCTCGAGGGCCGGAACCATGTCTGTTGAACCGCGGGCAGCCTTTTCCACCCCGTTAACCCGGCCCTCTTCATCCAGCCTGCCCACCCAGAGGATCTCGTTTCCGTTTTCATCGGAGACGTTCGCTCTCATCTCGAGGAGTACTTCCGATGCAAACCATTTTTCTATCGACATCAGTTCTTAGTAATAAAGATCACGATCGCCCCAAAGATCCGGCTAGTCCGGTGACTATTCCCGTCATTTCCTGTTTTACACTCTTGCCTGCAGCAACGACCTCTTCATGGTTCAGCGGCTGATCACTGATCCCCGCTGCATAGTTTGTAACGGTGGAAATCCCGAGCACTCGCATACCGAGATATGCAGCGACAATGGCCTCTGGAACAGTGGACATCCCGACCATATCGGCACCGAGGGTTTTGAGCATCCGGACCTCCGCCGGTGTTTCATAGCTAGGCCCAATCATGGCTGCATAAACGCCCCGCTTCATCTGTTTTCCTGCAGCCTTATCCGCTTCCTCCATTAAACCAGGATCGTACACGCTGCTCATATCCGGAAACCTCGGACCGAGCTGCTCATCGTTGGGTCCCCAAAGCGGATTCGCCCCGAGCATGTTTATATGATCGGAAATGACAACCAGGTCGCCGGGAACAAGATGATCGCCAATTCCACCCGAAGCGTTTGTAAGGATCAGGATCTCAACCCCCAATCCCTGCAAAAGAAGAACAGGGAGTACGAGATTCGAAAGACTATTTCCCTCATAATAATGGAATCGGCCCCCCATAACAGCAATAGTATCGTTGACCTTTAAAACCCCTACATGCCCGACTACGCCGATTTGAGGAAAATCTTCAATTTCTTTATAGGAAATCTTTTCTCCTGTGAAGGCATCAGCGATCGAGGCCAGCCCTGAACCGAGGATGATTCCGACCCGGGGACGGGCGGAAGAAACCTTTCTTACCGAAGCCACTGCCTTGTCGCGGCGTTCACGAATATTTGCGTCCATACTCCCTCCTTTTGTATCTATACAGTATTATTCCTATCATAGATTACCATACGTGGTCACCGCCGCAAATTCACCCCTTTCCGGCAACCGACCGTAAAGTCGGAATAGGTTCGTAAACCTGAATCCCGGAACTTGACACAAGGAGAATGGTGTGGTAGCACTAGCCGCTGGACATAAAATATTCTTTTTTGGAGACAGACATGAACCAGATTCCTGTTGCAGTCCTCGGTGCCACCGGCACAGTCGGACAAAAGTTCATTGCCCTTTTACAGGGTCATCCCTATTTCAGAATTCATGAACTGGTAGCATCCCCTCGATCAGCCGGTAAGCCCTACCATGAGGTATGCCGCTGGAAACAGGAAATTCCTATGCCGGAGGAGATTGCCTCCAAAGTAGTCAAAACAACCGAGGACTCTCTCGAGAGCAGAGTACTTTTTTCAGGTCTCGACTCGAGCGTTGCAGGATCGGTAGAAACTCGATATGCCGAACAGGGACATGCTGTGATCAGCAATTCCAAGAATCACCGAATGGATCCGGATGTTCCACTCATCATTCCGGAAATCAACCCGGACCATTTCGAGATAACCAAAAAGCAACCCTACAAGGGAGCAATCATCACAAACTCCAACTGCTCCACCATGTTCCTTGCCATGACCCTCGCCCCCCTGAGGGACGCCTTCGGGATCGAGGCTGTACAGGTCACTACAATGCAGGCGATATCTGGGGCTGGGTATCCCGGCGTCCCGTCAATGGACATTCTCGGAAATGTTGTCCCCTATATATCAGGCGAAGAAGACAAGGTAGAAACGGAAGCCCAGAAGATCCTCGGTTCCATAAATGGAGACAGGATCGAGCCGGCGGAGTTTGCAGTCAGTGCACAGTGCACGCGGGTGCCGGTTTTCGACGGGCATACCGAATCCTTGTCGATCAAGTTTCAAAAGAAAGCGACGGTAGATGAAGTGAAACAGGTACTCTCCGGTTTCAAGGGAATGCCCCAGGAAGCCGAACTGCACTCAGCTCCCAAGCATCCAATCGAGGTCATGGAGCAGGAAGACCGCCCCCAGCCTGCCAGAGATGTCTGGCGAAACAAAGGAATGTCCGCGCTGGTCGGGAGAATACGTCCCTGCTCGGTTCTGGACATGAAGATGATGATAATGGGACACAACACAGTGCGCGGTGCTGCAGGGGCTGCCATATTGAACGGAGAAGCCTACGTCCACCTGGGGTATCTCGACTCATGATAGTAGCCAAGTTCGGCGGTACCTCGGTACAGGATGCCGAGAAGATCGACCGTGCGCTGGATATTGTAGAGGCGCAACTCGAGAGAGCTCCTTTTCTCGTAGCCTCGGCTATGGGAAAAACCACGGACCGCCTCGTCGAAACAAGCCGCGAAGCTGAAAAGGGAAACTACCGAGAAAGCTTGAAAATACTGGAGGAGATCAAAACCCTCCACTACGAAACAGCCCGGTCATTTTTGCGTGGAAAAAATCTTGAAACCCTTCTCGCTAAGCTCGATCAGTTTTTTCAGGAACTCGGGTCTATCATTCGCGGCCTGTCCCTGCTCAAGGAATGCACTGCCAGAAGTTCGGACACCCTCCTCTCTTTCGGAGAACTTCTCTCAACAACCGTAATCGCCGCCCGGGCTGAAGAACGTGGAATTCCGGTTACCTGGCTCGATTCCCGCCTGCTAATCAAAACCGACAGCCAATATACGAATGCGGCCCCGGACAGAACAGCAACAGACGAGATTGTCCGCTCGGCTATAGAACCGGAACCCGGAAGGCTCTTTATTGCTCAAGGATTTATCGCCTCCGATCATCGAGGTATTACAACCACCCTCGGACGGGGGGGGTCCGATTTTTCGGCTGCTGTATACGGAGCCGCTCTTGGAGCGGAGGAAGTACAGATCTGGACCGATGTTCCCGGCATCATGACAAGCGATCCGCGGATTGTTCCGGAGGCTGGAACGGTCAGTGAGATAAGCTACCAGGAAGCGGCGGAACTTGCATATTTCGGCGCAAAGGTTCTGCACCCATCAACTATACAACCGGCCGTGGAGCGTTCAATCCCCGTATACGTCAGAAACACAGCGGATCCGGAGGGGAAACACACCAAGATAGTCAAAAAGGCATCCGGGCTCGAGGTTCGGGCTTTGGCAATGAAAAAGAACACCGTCCTTATCAATGTTTATTCGACTCGAATGCTCAACGCCTACGGATTTTTAAGCAGAATGTTCACGGTTTTTGAACGGTACAAAACGCCGGTAGACCTCATCGCAACCTCCGAGGTTTCGGTTTCCATGACCATAGACAGTGAAAACTCCCTGCAGGATATCCGCAAGGAACTCGAAGAGTTTTCCCAGGTTGAGATTGAAAAGGATCGCTCGATTATCAGCCTTGTCGGTACCGGACTGCGTGAACGGAACAACCTTCTTCTTTCGGTTTTCAAGAGTCTGAACGGTTATCCCGTCGAGATGATCTCTTTCGGTTCTTCCGATGTAAACCTCTCTTTGGTTGTTCCCGACAGCGAGGCCGAAGAAGCCCTGCGTGCACTCCACCGGGAATTCTTTTCAACGTTATGAACCTCACCCTGATAAAAATCCAGGGGCCCGGTCGACACGACTTTCTTATACTCGACGACAGCTATCGCGGAAATTTTAAAACTGGAGAGGGGCTGCCGGAGCTGTCTCGTGTGGTATGCAAACGGCGTGCGGGGATAGGGGCCGACGGCCTCGTGCTTCTCAGCTGGGAGGAGCAGGAGGAGCTGTTCCGGCTTCAGCTTTTCCGGAGTACCGGCAAAGAAAGTTCTCGTGTCGAAGATGCACTCTTTTGTGCCGGCAGATATCTCTTCGATTCCGGTCGGACCGGACGCGAAATGAATATTCTCACTCCCCGAGAAACCGCCGAACTCGAGGTCATCAACAGCGAAACACTCCGCCTCTATCTTTCCAGACCGGAAGATGAGTCGGGCCCCTTGAAAGAAGACCCCGATCGTTCATTTCTTCGAAGCCTCGGCAGCGAAGAGGGTGAAGCAACCTACATACCGGTACGAATCAACGAAAGGAATCATCTGGTCCGCTTTACCCGGAGCAATGAACGAAAGGAAATAAAGGCTTTTACCCGCGCAGCCGCTTCCGAGGGATTGAGGGGAGATGTAGTATCTGTGATCGTTGCAAATAGAGAAAAACTGATTTTACCGGCCGTCCCACGCCGCGAGGGAGTACAGTACAGTCTCCAGTCCGCAGCTGCTCAAGTGGCTTCGGTGCTCCAGGGCTTTTGCGACCGAACAGTTCTCGTACGTGCGGGAAAACATACCTGCATCAGTGAATGGGACGAGGAGGATGACCGCATTACGATCACCGGGAAAGCCGGATATCGGTTTTCCGCCGAGTATTATTATGAGCCCGGCTGAACGAGGACAGACTGCGTCTGTTTCGAAGCGGTCCGCTGTTTCAAAGCGGTTTTATTGACAGTTTAGCAGAGTTTGCTATATTCTCAAATCCGAAGATGGAGCAGCATATCGGACTACTGATCTGCGCAGGAGCGGGTTTTGGGTTGAACATACTGATTACCCCCCTTATCCTGCGATTGTCTAAAAAATATAATCTCTACGACCACAGCAACAATCGAAAGATACACACTGGAGACATTTCCAGACTCGGGGGTATAGGGATCCTTCTCTCGTTCTTTGGAAGTATACTTCTCCTTTACGGCATAAACAGCATAGTACCGATTCCCGGTTCGACTTTTCTGGTTTCCAAGGAACTGCTTTTTTTTGTTTCCGGACTGATAATTATTCACTTCATCGGTTTACTTGATGATTTCTGGAACCTGAGTCCTTTGTATAAACTGATTGGTCAAATTCTTGCAGCTGCAATTGTTGTAGCCGGCGGCTTACAGATAAACACTATCCTCCTTCCTTATGTGTGGTGCAGTATCGACCTGGGATGGACGGCTGTCCCGATCACCATGTTCTGGTTGGTGGGGCTGGCGAATGCAGTAAACCTCGTAGATGGTCTCGACGGCCTTGCCGGAGGGATTTCCGGTATAGCTGCTCTCGCTTTGGGTCTGTTCTTTCTCTTGCAGGGCCAGGCCCTCCCGTCCCTCATGAGCTTTGCATTGGTAGGCAGCGTTGCAGCATTTCTCGTTTTTAATTTTCCGCCGGCCCGTATCTTTATGGGTGACTCGGGAGCGCTTTTTCTCGGCTTCTTTGTGGGAGCTGTCCCGTTGCTGTTTCAACCCGGAGAAACTACCACCTTTTCTCTGCTTGTCCCGATTACCATGTTGATCATCCCGATTCTCGATACAGCTGCCGCAATCGTCAGAAGAATCTCCAGAAAAAAATCCATCGGATCTGCCGATCGTGAACATTTCCACCACAAACTGCTCGAACTCGGATTTAGCGTAAAGAAAATACTTGTTCTTGTTTACATCCTCAGCATCGGGCTGCTGTTGTTAGCGGTTCTTACCACAAATCTAGAAAGGAATCTTTTTTTCAGCCTGCTTCTCTCTGCCTGGTTTGGATTCGGCCTCTTTTTCTACTGGCTTCATCGACGCATTCATCGCCCTCAAAACAGCTGAGGGGGGAACCTCTTTTCCGTTCACCCGTCGATTGCGTATTCCTGCACTTTCCGGTGCAAGGTCTTCCGACCGATTCCGAGGGTCTCCGCTGTCTTGCTCTTGTTGCCCTTTTGGGACAAAAGAGTGGCCTTTATCACCTGTTTTTCAGCCTCCTGTAGTGTGGAACCGAGTGGAATTTTAATAGCATCATCCTCACTGCCGGAGAGCACCGAAGGAGGAAGATCATCCAGGGTGAGTATAGGTTTTTTAGACATCACGACCGCACTCTCGATACAGTTCCTGAGCTCCCGCACATTTCCCGGCCATGAATACCGGTAGAGGGCCGATCTGGCCTCCGGATCGATTCCCTCCACGGATTTCTCGTTCTCTTTGGCGAACTCCTTGAGAAAGGCCGAAGTGAGCAGAGGGATATCATCCTTCCGCTCACGCAGAGGGGGTATATTGATATTAACAACATTCAACCGGTAAAACAGGTCCTCCCTGAAACGCCCTTCTTCGATTTCCTTTTTCAGATCTCTGTTCGTGGCAGAGATTATCCGCACATCGACTTCGAGGGTTTCCTCTCCTCCTACCCGCTCGAAGCGTTTTTCCTGCAAAACCCGCAGGATTTTGATCTGCACGGACTGATTGATCTCCCCGATCTCGTCAAGGAATATATCTCCCCGATTTGCCAATTCGAATCTCCCCCGTTTCCGTGAAATAGCCCCGGTGAAGGCGCCCTTTTCATGGCCAAAGAGCTCGCTCTCCAAAAGAGATTCGGCAAGGGCTGCACAGTGTACCTTGATAAAGGGTTTTTCCTTTCTACTTGAAAGATTGTGGATTGCATCGGCGATGAGTTCTTTCCCGACACCGCTTTCCCCAGTAATCAAGACCGAGGCCTTGGTAGGTGCTACCTGCTCGATCAGTTCGAAAATCTTCTTCATCTGAGGGCTGCGGCCGATTATGTTCGAGGTGTGCTTTTTCTTTTCGAGTTCTTCCTGCAAAGCCTCGTGCTGCAGAACGAGCGCCCGGTTGGACAGGGCGCGTTTCATTAAGAGAAAAAGCCTGTCCAAATTCACCGGCTTGGTTAGAAAATCATAGGCGCCGTCACGCATTGCTTCTACGGCACTTTCTATCGTTCCATGTCCGGTAAGGATAATGACCGGGACGGTAGGATAAGCCGAGACTATCCGTTTGAGCAATTCTCCACCGGACATCTTCGGCATCTTGAGATCGGCAATCACCAGATCCACATCGCCCCGATTCATGGCTTTCCAGCCTTCCTCTCCATCGGCGGCAAGAAGGACCTCATATTCCTCCATCTCCAGCGCTTTTTTCAAACCCTCACGTATATTCTTCTCATCATCAACGATCAGAATCTGAAAATTCATCCTGTTCTCCTTTCCAGTCCAACAAACGTCGCTTTCCTTCGGGCACGGGAAAAATTAGAGAAAAAACTGTTCCCTTTCCAGGCTTCGACTCCACCTGTATCTCTCCCATATGTTCCTTGATGATCTTGTAGGTCAATGTCAAACCGAGTCCCGAGCCAAAATCCCGGGTGGTAAAATAGGGTTCGAATATTTTTTCCATTGTCTCTTCATCCATGCCATGTCCGGTATCCCGAATAGACAGAACCACATCATTCCCTTCATTTTTGGTGGAAATTGTTAAAACGCCTCCGTCTTCCATAGCATAGAGAGCATTTTTGATGATATTGAGAACCGCCTGTTTTATGTATTTCTCGTCGAGCTGCAACTCCGGCAAGTCAGACGAAAAATCCCGTTCGATGGCAACGCCCTTCTGCTCGAGTTCGTAGTGCATGAAATCCGCGAGATCATCCATGAGGCTGTTTAAATTGGTCGGTTCGGGTTCAACATTCATCGGCCGAACGGCAAAGAGAAAATCAACAACGATCTTGTTCAGTCTCTCAACCTCTTCCTCCAAAACCCCGAGGTATTCTGTGAGTTTTGTCTTTTTTTCCTCTTCCAGCTGATTTGCAAGTTTCTGTATGAGCTGAATGTGAATACCCATTGATCCGAGGGGATTTTTGATTTCATGAGCAACCCCGGCCGCCAGCGTGGTAAGCGAAGCAAGGTTTTCGGCCCTTCTGAGCCGTGCTTCCCGTTCACGCTGATCGGTAATCTCGATAACATGAAGCAGGTTTCCTTCAATACCACCCTCCAGAACCAGGGGAACAATACTGCAGCTGAGTATCCTCTTTTTAGAACCTGATTCGATGGTGAACACCTTGTCCCGAACACTGATTTGATCCTGCAGGTTGTCACGAACAAACTCGGCTACATCCTCGTCTTCTATTACCGTCCAGATTTGTTTTTCATACCAGTCCGGATCATGTAACGGTAAAAACCGCTCTATCTGTTTATTCATCAAAATCAGACGGTGTTCGGTATCTGCAACCATCACCCCGTCAATCATCGAATCGAGAACCATTTCCAAAAGCTCGTTTTCATCCGCCAGGTCCAGAAAAAGAGAACGCAGCTGATGATGATCTATCCGATCGATTCTGTTCAATGCCTTCTGAATGAATTTTCTCATACAGCGTCCCTGAGTCGATAAACAAGAGTTTCAGAGAGAAACTCCGGGGTTTGGTTATAGCTCTCCGCCATACGTCCAGTCTCCATAATAATCCTCTTCATTCGGTCGAACCGCTCAACGACACCGGGCCCAAAATCCTGGTTTTCTATCTGCTTCATCCCCGCCTCGAGGGCCGCAAGGAGCTCTTCGAGGAACACTTGAAAGCTTTGCGGAGGTCCTTCCTGTATAAGCCGGAGCGGCTCAGAAATAAGTGTTCCCGACTGCTTTTCTCCATTGAAAACAGATTCAAAAAGGCGGGCGGCGGTTTTTTGCATCCTGTCCCGGTCGATACCGCTGAAGCTGTGCATATAGTCGCGAATACGATGGTAATACCCTGGTTCTCTTCGAAAGACTCTGGCGAGTACTTCCTGTTCCCCGGAGGAGCCGCGGTCGGCAAACTCATAATTCCGGAGTCGCGAAAGTATAGTGGGAAGGAGTCTGCTCCGCTCCCGAGCTATAAGAATAAAAAAGGTATCGGTCGGAGGTTCCTCGAGGATTTTGAGAAACGCATTCGCTGCGCTGGTCTGAAGCTGCTGTGCTCTATCGATGATAACGGTCTTCGGGCCGCCGGAAGATGCGCTCATTCTCGACCAGAAGGCCACATTCCGAACGAGATGCACGGGAATACCGCCGGTCGGCAACCGGGTGGAAAGCTTTTCGGCTGATTCAATCAAATTCGTCAGCCGCTTCTCCAAAATCGCTTCAGACTCCAGTTCAGCCGGGGGAGCAATGGCTTCCGAATGATCCATGAGTTCTTCGAGAAGTCCTGCCGCCCCCCGGATACGGTCATTAGCCCCCTCCCAGAGGACCGGATCAAAACGCCGCGTGAGTTTTCTTACCGCCCGTACGAGCATGTATCTCACTGCCGGGCTGTGATCGGCCCGCAGCATCTCAGCTGCGGCACGCAGTTCTTCCAGATGAGCTCGGTTCCCAATGAGCATCATATCCGGATGTTCGAGCAAACGGTGACTTCTGCATGAAGAACAACTGCAGTTCCATTCAGCCTGTCCTTTGCGGCAAGAGAGTGCACGGGAAAGCTCGAGAGCTGCAGTCAGCTTCCCGGAAAAGTCAGGTCCCGAAAATAACAACCCGCCCGGTAAATTGCCGGAGGCAACAGCAGCTGCCAATTCCTGGGCCAACACGGGATGCCCGAGAAGATTATCAAACATTCAACACCTCCAAACGCTGATTCAAATCCCAGGGGAGTTCCTGCAACACCGGGGGAAGATAACGAAAGGTCCATTGTGCACCAAGACTCTCGTCGAGGAGTTCCTGCGCATCAAAAAACGGTTGGAGTTGAAGCGCCATAACGATGAGTACGACAAGCAGTACACCCTCTACCCAACCGAGAAGAAAACCGAATGCCCGATCGAGCTTTTCAAGATGGATTGCCTCCAAAAGACGGTGAAGCGCACTCTCGAGTATTTTTACCACAAGATACACAACGAGTAAAATCATCAGAAAAGAAATGACCGGATTCCAGGCGGATTCTCCGAATGTCCTTTCAAGGTATGCTGAACCTGTACGGTAGAGCGTGATTGCCGCCACCAGACTCAGGATAATCCCCGCCAGGGACATGAACTCTGCAATAAATCCCCGAATAGTACACCTGATAACAGCAACAAGGAGTACCGCGGCCAGGATGACATCAAGGACACCGATCTGCATTCATACACCCGCCGTCTCGAGAATCCGGGCTGCTATCCGTTGTGCCGCCCCGGCCCGGAAGAGCCGGCTCGCCTTCTCTTCCATTGTTCGAAGCCGCTCCGGCTCGGCGGCCAGAGTATTCAAGTCATCCGAAAAAACCTTCGCCGGCGGGAGTTCGAGCGGCAGCTCATCCCCCGTCCCGCTCCTGCCCGGGTCGGTGTCCTTCAGCCCGGGGCCGGCAGCAGCCCCCTGACCTCGGAAAAAAGCAGCATTCCGCACCTGGTCACCCCGAGTTCCCGAACCCGACAAAGGCAGAAGATAAGACGCCTTTCCAAGGGCTGCAAATTCCCACAAAGCACCCGCTCCGGAGCGGGACACGACAAGATCGGCTGCAGCAAGAATGGAGGGAAATTCACTGGTCCAAAAAGGACGACTGATATATCGTTTTGTATCGATGGAGGAAGGGACGGGAATCGGCTTCCCCGTTTGATGGACTACAATCCAGCGCGGCAGTAAAAGAGGCAGGGCTTCGAGGACGAGCATGTTCATCTTTTCTGCTCCCTGACTTCCGCCTATAACCAGGAGGATCGGTTCCTCCCTGCTTACCCCCAGATAGCGTCTGCCTGCTGCGGAATCGGCTTCCATGATTTCTGAACGCACCGGATTCCCGGTTACTTCGAGTCTTTCCTGGATAGAATCAGGGTAAAATTCCCTGCTTTCACAGAAAGGAATAAATACCCGCCTTGCACGCTTGAGCGCTACGCGGGTAGCAAGCCCGGGATCCATATCCGATTCATGAGCATAAACCGGTATTCCGAGTTGCCCTGCTGCTAGTACGGAAGGAACGCTCACATATCCTCCCTTCGAAAAGAGGGCGTCGGGAGCAAGCCGTTTCAGCAACCTGCGGGACTGGAGAACCCCCAGAGCTACCCGAAACAGATCCAGCAGGTTTCTTACAGATAGATACCGGCGAACCTTGCCGGTTGATACCGGATAATATTGATATGGCCAACGAGAGAGAATTTCCCGCTCAATACCGTTTTTCGAACCTATCCAGACTATCCGGCATTCGTCGACGGTGGTCAAAGCTTCCGCAACGGCAATGCCCGGGAAGACGTGACCCCCGCTCCCACCGCCGGTTATTGCTATCAATCTTTTCATGACGGATCAAATAATAGCACAGGCCTTCAAAGCGTATCAATGTAAAGCTGATGAGCACGGGATGGGTCGCTGTTTATCCGAATCTTCCGCTGATATAATCGGTTGTTTGTTTTTTGGAAGGATTGAGAAATATTTTTTCAGTCGTATCAAACTCTTCGAGGGAACCGTTCAGAAAAAACGCGGAATAGTCTCCCACTCTACCTGCCTGCTGCATATTGTGGGTAACAATAACGACGGTATAATTTTCTTTCAATTCGTAAATAAGGTCCTCGATATATGTCGTCGCAATCGGGTCGAGAGCCGATGCAGGTTCATCCATGAGAATAACCTCGGGCTCGACGGCGATCGCTCTGGCTATACACAATCGCTGCTGCTGTCCTCCGGAGAGGGACAGGGCGTTTTTATGAAGACGATCCTTTACCTCATCGAAAAGAGCCGCTTTTTTGAGACTGGTCTCTACGATTTCTTCCAGGCTGCTTTTGTTCCTTACTCCGTGCATTTTCGGACCATAGGCTACATTGTCAAAGATAGTTTTCGGAAACGGATTCGGCTGCTGAAACACCATTCCTACATGACGGCGCAATCGTACCGGGTCGATTTCTTTCGCATAAATATCCACCCCATCGAGCAGAACTTTGCCCTCCACTCTGGTTCCTTCGATTAAGTCGTTCATTCGATTAAAACACCGCAGCATGGTGGATTTCCCGCAGCCGCTGGGGCCGATAATCGAGGTAACCTTGTTTTTATAGATGTGCATATCGACATCGATCAGTGCTTGGGTGGAGCCGTAATAAAAATTCAGTTTGTTTACTTCTATAACCGACTCGAGCTTTGTTTCTTGTGTTTGTTCCGTCCCGTTTTTTTCTTCCCGGGTATTAAGTGCACCTGAACCATCAATCTCAATCACGATGTACTCCTGTTACTTCTTGTTCTTGTAGTATTTATTTCGAGCATAAACAGCAATTCCATTCATTGTCAGTATTACCAGCAGTAAAACAACGATAGCAGCCGGTAGAACCCCGTGTTGAAACTCCGACTTCGGAAAATCCGACCAGGCGTAAATCTGCAGGGGCATTGCGCTGAAAGAGCTGAGCAGACCGTGGGGAGGCGAAAAGATCGTGGTAGCCGCACCGATCATAATCAGAGGAGCGGTTTCCCCTATGGCATTAGCCAGGGAGATAATTGTCCCGGTCATAATTCCCGGAAATGCCTCCGGGAGAACAATACTGCGGATCATCTGCCACTTGGTGGCCCCGAGGCCCAAGGCTGCCTGCCTTTGCAGGTCGGGTACAGCACGTATCGCCTCCTGAGAGGAAACGATCACGATAGGAAGCACCCGGAGTGTCAGGGTAAAGGCCCCGACCAAGACGACCCCGTGAGGAAGCCCGAGAGTGCCCACAAAAAGTCCAAGCCCCAAAAGGCCGTAAACAATAGAGGGAACACCTGCCAGGTTTGCAATGTTCGTCTGAAGGAACCTCTGAATAAAATTTTTCCGCGAATACTCCTCCAGATATACCGCAGCTCCCACCCCAAGAGGGAGAGCGAAAAGGGCTACCAGGGCAACGACAAAGGCCGAACCGAGTATCGCCGGATAGTACCCGGCTTTTTCCGCAAAACGTGAGGGGGTGCTGGTAAGAAACTGGAGATCCAACCATCCTGCCGCCTCGGTAAAAACATAAGCGAGAAGGACGGCGAGGGAAACGATCCCAATCAATGTTGCAAGAACAGCAACTATCTTGAAACCGAACTCTTTCTTGTGTTCCTTTCCAATGTTGTCTTTTTCCGCTGTTCCGCTCAGATAATCTAATGTACTCATTATTCGTATTTCTCTCTGTATTTATTCTTAATACGCTGGCTCACCAGATTGAGAAGCATGGTCATAACAAAGAGTGTCAGCCCTACGGCGAACAGGCTCTTGTAGGCTACCGAGGTCCCTGTTACATCGCTCGTGCCTACCTCGACCATTGCCGACGTCATTGTCTGAACCGGCTGCAGAAAGGCCTCTTTCGGATTGAGCCAGTTTACTATTCTCGAAAGATTACCGGCGGCGATCGTAACCGCCATGGTCTCTCCGATCGCCCTGGATATACCCAGGATGAAAGAAGAGATAATACCGGACAAGGAGGCCGGGACCACTACCGTACTGGTTACCTGAAATTTCGTAATGCCCAGTCCATACCCTGCTTGCCGCAGACTGTTCGGAACCGCCCTCATTGCATCCTCGCTCAGACTGGCTATGGTCGGAATAATCATAATACCGACCATTATAGAAGCGCTCAGCACATTAAATGTGGAAATCTCGGGAAATATCTTTTTCAAGAGCGGGGTGACATAGATCAGAGCAAAATATCCATACACAACCGTCGGGATACCGGCAAGGACCTCGAGTGCCGGCTTGACGATTCTCCGAAAGCGTTCGCTTGCGTACTCACTGAGGTAAATTGCAGCCAGCACACCGATCGGTATGGCAACCAGAGCAGTTAGAAAGGTAAATGTGAGTGTACCGCTGATAATCGGAAGGACACCGAACTCTATCGGCTTTATAACCGGACTCCAGCGGGTAGATGTGAAGAATTCTACTATAGAGACCTGGCTGAAGAAATCAACAGAATCAGCAAAGAGGACAACAACAATACCGACAGTAGTAATAATCGATACAAGGGCGGTGGCAAAAAACACCCCGCGTACGGAGTTCTCTTTCAAGTCGGCTCGAAATTCTTTGTGCAAGCTCTTTGGCGTTGCCATCTTTTCCACCTTGCTCAGTCTGCTGTTTTTTTCCATCACGAAAACAGGGAGAATACCCGAAGGTATTCTCCCGAATTATTCAATGTTTTGTCAATCAAAAGATTTCAGTTTTTTTTGTAATCAGGTTTTCTTCTCATTCAACACCCAGATCCGCAAGAGCAGACTCGAATTTCTCCATCTGGGCGGCCTTGTCGGTGGAGGTCATGGGCACATACCCTATCTGCGAAATGATCTCCGTATCGATCCGCTCGAGATAAAAGCGCACGAACTCGCGAACCTCAGGGCGCTCGAGGGAATCCTTCCGTACATAGATGAACAGAGGGCGGGATAGCGGGCTGTATTCACCTGATTTAGCGGTCTCTAGGGAAGGCATTACACCGTTTACCGACAGGGCCTTTACCTTATCCTTGTTTTCGAGATAGTAGGCCATGCCAAAATAGCCGAGGGCCGTCTCGGATCCGGACACCGCCTGAACAATGGTGTTATCCTGTTCGGTTCCCTGATAATCGGAGCGGGAAGCGCCCTCTTCACCGACAATCTCTTCGGTAAAATAAGCGAAGGTCCCCGAAGCGCCGGTAGGCCCGTAGAGTTCGAACTCTGCATCAGGCCAATTGGAATCAACATCACTCCACTTCTGAGCCGGGTTTTCCGGGCGCCAGATCTGTGCAAGCTGCTTTACAGTGATGTTGTCTACAGGATTGTTTTTGTTCACAGCGATGGTAATGGCATCGGTCCCTACCTGGAACTCGAGTGCGGTAACACCGCTTTCTTCGAGTTGAGCCACCTCGCTGTCTTTGATCTTCCGGCTGGCATCGTTGATCACAGTCTTGCCGGGGATGAAAAAATTGTTGAATCCCCCGCCGGTCCCGGTGGACTGGACAGGAATCTCAACATCGGGGTGCACCCTGCTGAACTCTTCGGCCATGGCCATACTTACCGGATAGACCGTGCTGCTGCCTGCAATCTTGATCGAACCTGATAGTTTCTGTGTTTCTCCTGTTGCTTCACCGCTCGCCTCTTCCTGGGATCCGCCGGCAAAGGAAAATGCCGGAACGAGCAGCGCAATAAAAAGGATCGCTATAACCTTTCTCATTTCTAATCTCCTTTTGGAAGTATTTAACATGCACAAGATGCCCTTGTTTTGTTAAAAACCTGCATTGATCCTGTTAGAAAACTCTTATATTTTGGTTCAGATATTGTTAGGATTGTGTTATAATCCTTCTAGCAGTGATTCGAAACAGACGGTACGGCACGAAATTCACAGGGACAGACCCTAGTCGACAAAAAATCTTAACCAATACCTAAAAGAATACTAACATTCTGCAAATGCAAAACGTGTTTTAATACAATGATTTTATCCGGATAACCCGGCAATTACCGGCATCAAAGAGGGGGACAGGAGGTTTAAATGCCTAATCGACAACATTATCAAGAAAAACTCGACACACTCCACCAGGAAATTCTTCGGCTCAGCACCTATGTTGAGGAACTTCACAGAAAGGGTCTGGAAGCCTTAATGAATCAGGATTACAAAACGGCCGAAGAGGTTATCCAGGAAGATACGAAAATCAACGACCTCCAACTCAGAATAGAAAATGAATGCGCCAATCTTATCGCTATCGAGCAGCCGGTAGGGCAGGATCTCCGTTTCATTGTTACTGCGCTAAAAATCGTTTCCAATCTTGAACGCATCGGCGATCATGCCGTGCATCTCGGGCGCCATACGAAGCGCTTGTACAACCAATCATTCATGATTTCCATGGCACCGATCAATGAGATGGCGAGTATAGGTCTGGAGATGATGCAGAGCAGCATCAAGGCTCTTCTCGAAGGTGATGCTGATTCCGCACGCAAAATCTCAGCACGAGATGACGAAATCGACGAAATCCATGGCCGGTTCATGAAAGAGCTTATTAATAAAATGCAGGAAAACCCCCAAACCATCGAACAGGGAATTTCTCTCCTGCTCATTGCCAGATTTATGGAACGGATGGGAGACCATGTAACCAATATTTGCGAATGGATAGTCTATGCAATAGAAAGTGAGCATGTTGAATTGAATTAAAGAGGAATAGAAGCAATGGCCAGAGAAACCATCCTTGTTGTTGATGATGAATCAGATATCCTCGAACTCGTTCGATTCAACCTGGAACGCGAGGGATACACGGTTATAACCAAAACAACCGGAGAAGACGCGTTATCGGATATTTCTCAGAACATGCCCGACTTAATTGTTCTCGACATCATGCTCCCTGGTATAGACGGGCTGGATGTGGCAAGACAACTCAAACAGAAAACCGAGACCCGGTCCGTACCTATCCTGATGCTGACGGCAAAGAATGAGGACAGCGATGTAATCACCGGCCTCGAACTCGGAGCTGATGATTATATTGCCAAGCCCTTCAGCCCGAAGGTTCTGATAGCCCGCATCCGTGCCATCCTGCGAAAGACAGGTTCTCTTCCCGAAGAAGAAATGCATGAAGAACGGATTACTGCTGGAGAAATCGAGGTCGACATTTCCCGTCACGAGGTTAAGTGCAACAACAAGATTATCAACCTTTCGGCTACCGAATTCTCAGTTCTCGAGTTCCTGTCCAGGAACCCCGGTTGGGTCTTTTCCCGGAACCAAATCATCAACGGGGTTAAGGGAAAAGACTACCCGGTTACCGAACGCTCGGTAGATGTTCAGATACTTGGTTTACGAAAAAAACTCGGGTCTTGCGGCCACTATATCCAGACCGTCCGCGGAGTCGGTTACCGCTTGGATGCTGAACCGTCTTCTTCCGGGCAGAAGAGTTGATCAGCCGCCTTTCGAATCCGGTAAAGCTTCCGCACATTCGGCGAGAAAATTCCCGGGTATCTTTATCGGCCTGCCGGTATAACGATCCACCCACACCCACAAAGACGAGGCCCTGGCCAGAACCGCTCCATCAGATATTCGATGTATCTGAAAATCCCGCTCCGCCTTGATCCCCCGGGCATACCTAACCCACGTGGTAACACCAAGCGTATCTCCGAGAAATGCCGGCTGAAGATAATCGATCTGATAGCTCCGGGCTACTATGAGAAATCCTTCATCGATCATCCGCTGTACCGGCCACCCGAAGGCAGCACATTGGCGCAGAGCACTCTCTTCCATGTAGGAAACGTAAACGGCATTGTTCACATGCCATTCCGTATCAATATCCCGGTGCTCCACCTGTCGCTCAATTGAAAAGGCTATCCTGTCTGAAAGAGAACCGACCTCCCGCTCCACCTTAGGCGGCTTGTACGCATCCTTTCTGTTTACCTCGCCTCCGAGAAATGCATCGACAACATCCTTGGGACAGGGTTTGGGGCGGTTCCGGGCAAGATCCATATAAATCCATTCGGTCTCCGCACGGGATGCGGTACGCCCCTGTTCGTCGATAAACTCATAGCGGCGGTAGGCACCCGGTCCGCGGAAGGCTTCCACCCAGGTTCGTACTCGTACTGTCTTGCGCATTTCGAGAGGGATTAGGTAATCAATAGAACTTCTCCTGATTACCCACCCCTCTTCCCGCTCCATATAGGCTTCCCTGGTAAGCCCCAATGCTGCTGATGCTTCCATGGCTGATTCCTGCATATAACGGAAGTATCCAGCATGGTTCAGATGTCCGAAGACATCACACTGATAGTGTCGTACTCGAAAGGGTTCTTCATGGATGTTCACGTATTTTGTTACTCCGTAGTTCAGCTTTCTCCACAGACATTGTTCTTGCCGCGCTGTTTTGATGTATACATCGCCCTGTCGGCACGTTCTATCCAGTGCTCTCGGCTTTCTCCGGAACGGAACTGAGCAACCCCCAGTGAAGCAGTTACATTCAGTCCCTCGATACAATCGGAGAGAGAGGTCTTCTCAATGGATTCACGAAAACGCTCCGCAATAGTCAGGGCCTGATCATGCTCGGTCGTGGGAAGAACTATAATAAATTCCTCCCCACCGTAACGCCCAGCGTGATCGTATTTACGCAGACCGGAGTTGAGGGTCCTGCCTATTGCCCGGATTGCCTGGTCACCGCATTGATGCCCGTATTCATCATTTATCCGTTTGAAATTGTCTATATCCAGCATGATACAAGAAAGCGGCTGCTCATTACGAATAGCCCGTTCGATCTCCATATCCATCGCATTTATCAGGTTCATCCTGTTATAGAGTCCAGAAAGCATATCATACTTGGCAATGCGTTCCAGGTCACGATATGAAGCTTCGAGTTCTTCGTTGTTCTGATATACTTGTTGGTAAGCCTTTTTCAGTTGAAGGTTTTCATCCAATACCCTGGCAGACAGGTCCTGTTCTTTTCTTACGGCGTGCTTGAAGTATTCCCGCTCTTCGAAAAGGCTCTGCTGCCGCATATAGCGAATGCGGGCAGCCCGTACCCGGGCAACCAGTTCCATTGAAGAAAAGGGTTTTTTGATAAAGTCGTCGGCCCCTACAGACAAGCCCCGATGGAGGGAAGAGTCATCAGTATATCCCGAGACAAGCACGATCTGCAAAGGAGTTGTATAATATTTACTCCGGATATTCTTGCATACGGTAAAACCGTCTTCCGACTCAGGTCCGAGATCGATATCCAGGAGTATCAATCTAATATTTTCTTCTTCCAGTATTCGACATGCAGAATCCGTTTCTCCGGCCGCCCAAATATTAAGCCCCTCATTTTCCAGCATTCTCTGCATGAGTACGCGTTCCTGTTCTTCATCATCCAGGATCATTATCTCAAAACCCGGCATATCATTCCAGCTCCGCCGCTCGGACAGCCTTTTCTCGGGTTTCGAACAATTCTATAGAATCACCGAAGACCCATCCCTTCACCTCGTCATTCTCGACAAGGTACCAGTAATCACGAGTATCATTCATCTCATAAAGTCGCTGCGAAATAGCAAGAACCTCTGCTACACTGCCCTTGCGCATCATCCCAATCGTTTCGCTCGTATCCTCGGATGATCCACGGATCCGTAAATAGGGAACAGAAACGACCGCCCATAGATCCCGCTCGGAAAGCTGGGGCGTTTCCGGAAGTTTTAATTGTAATTCCTCCTCTTGTTTCGCACAGGCGGTTACGGAAAAAGAGATGACTGCGAGTATAATCACCATAAGAGACAAACCGAATCTCACTACTGAATCACTCCTTTCCAGATTTCTTTGTTCCCTGCTGCGGTGCTGCAGAACCATTCTGCTTGCCTTGATTTTTTATCCGTTCAATCTCATCCCGGATTACAGCCGCAGCTTCGAACTCGAGGTTTTTTGCCTTCTCCAGCATCTCTTTTTCCATTTCTTTGATGAGCTGATTCCTTTCTTTTGGTATTAGTATATTATAATGTTGTTCAAGAAGTTCAAGAGAAAATTCCTCATCTTTCCGCTTTTCTTCCTGTTTGCGGACGAGAATGTCCTTCACCGCTTTTTGTATGGTCTGAGGGGTTATTCCGTGTTCCTGGTTGTATTCAAGCTGTATCTGTCTTCTTCGTTCGGTTTCCCGGATAGCCTCCTGCATAGCATCCGTAGTCTTATCGGCATACATAACGACCATTCCGTTCACGTTTCGAGCCGCCCGTCCGATTGTCTGGATCAATGACGTGGATGAACGAAGAAAACCAATCTTGTCGGCATCGAGGATGGCCACCAGCGAAACCTCCGGCAGGTCGAGTCCTTCCCTCAGCAGATTGATTCCCACCAGTATATCAAAATTCCCGAGACGAAGATCTCGCAGAATATCCACCCGCTCGATTGTTTCTACCTCCGAATGAAGATACCGTACTTTCAAACCGAGTTCGGTAAAATAATCGGTGAGATCTTCCGCCATTTTTTTTGTCAGTGTTGTTACCAATACCCGTTCGTTGTCTTCTATACGGCTCCGGATTTCCCCGTACAGGTCTTCTATCTGCCCCTCCGTCGGCCGCACGCTTATCTTTGGATCGAGCAAACCCGTCGGACGAATGATTTGCTCTACCACCTCGCTCGACCTTTTTCTCTCCTGTGATCCAGGCGTTGCAGAAACATACACCACACGCCCGGTCAATTTATCGAATTCCTCATAGTAGAGGGGTCGGTTATCCAGAGCCGATGGAAGACGAAATCCATAATCAACCAGATTTCGTTTGCGGGACCGGTCCCCCTCATACATGGCACCTATCTGCGGCAGGCTAACATGGGATTCATCGATGAAGGTAAGAAAGCGATCGGGGAAATAATCGAGAAGAACTGCAGGCCTCTCCCCGGCAGACCGGCCGGACAGATGTCTGGAATAATTTTCGATACCGGAGCAGTACCCCATTTCCTCGAGCATCTCCAGGTCATACTCGGTTCTGGTTCTAAGCCTTTGCGCTTCCACCAGTTTCTTCTGAGCCGTCAATTCGGCGTGCCGCTCTTCCAGTTCTTCCCTGATACGATAAAGGGCCTGCTGGATTTCTTCTTCGGGCATCACAAAGTGTTTGGCAGGATAAATGGTGCACAAATCGAGTTCCTCGAGCACTTCTCCGCTTACCGGATGGATACGGGATATTCGTGAGACCACATCCCAGTCAGTTTCGATCCGGTAGGCGGTTTTCTGGTATGCCGGAAAGATGTCCATTACCTCGCCCTTGAGTCGAAACCCGCCCCGCTGTAGAATTGCATCATTCCGGTTGTACTGCAGGGTTATCAGTGTGTTCTTCACGAGTTGCAGGTCGAGCTCCTTGCCGACCTCGGCCTGTACGCGCATTTCCTTGAAGGCAGAGGGGTTTCCCAAACCATAAATACAGGAAACTGTGGCCACTACCAGCACATCCCTCCGTTCGAGAAGGGCCGCTGTCGCGGACAAACGCATCCGGTCGATCTCTTCGTTAATTGAGGCATCCTTTTCGATATAGAGGTCCCGGGAAGCAACATAGGCCTCCGGCTGATAATAGTCATAATAGGAAACAAAATACTCTACGGCATTATCCGGAAAATATTCAGAAAACTCCCGGTAGAGCTGGGCGGCAAGGGTTTTGTTGTGAGATACCACCAGGGTAGGAAGCTGAAGCTCCTCGACAATTTTGGCCATGGTGTAGGTTTTCCCTGAACCTGTCACTCCCTTGAGAGTAAGGCGTTCGGATCCCTCCCGCAGGTGCCCGCTCAGGCGCTTAATAGCTTCTCCCTGATCCCCCGCCGGCTGATAATCTGAAACAACTCGGAACTTCCTCATTATTGATTGTTTACCGCTTTCACCTTTTTAATCCCATCGATACTGCTGCGGACGCTCGGAGAGCTCGAGTTCGATCGTTTTTTCCTTACGGCCCCGAACCACAACGACATCGATTACTTCTCCCGGTTTATTGTCTTCGAGGGCATTGTACAAATCGCTCAGAGAGGTTACCCGGTCCCCATCGATTTCGATGATGATATCACCCCCGAGATAAATTACCGATCGCCCGTAGCGAACCGCCTTATCCCGGTCCCCGCCGCGCAGACCGGCTTCATCCGCATTCCCCCCGGGCAGAACCCGAGAAACGAGAATACCGCGCTTGACCGGGAGATCCGCATAATCGGCAAGCTGGGGGAATATCTGTACTGGGACAATATCTATCCACCCTCTCCGAACGGAACCGTATTCGATCAGTTCAGGAACAACCCGGCGAGCCGTATCAACAGGCACGGCAAAGCCTATTCCCACCGAACCGCCTGAAGGCGAGTAAATCATCGTATTGATACCGATCATCTCTCCCCGGGAATTGAGCAGGGGCCCGCCGGAATTTCCGGGATTGATAGATGCATCCGTCTGGATCATCTCCCGCACAATCAGCCCCTCAGAGTTCTTGACCGGCCTCCCGAGACCGGAAACGATTCCAGTAGTCAGGGTACGGTCGAAGGCAAAGGGGTTTCCGATAGCAAGGACCTTTTGTCCAACCCTGAGGTTTTTCGAGGTTCCCATGGGAATGGTCGTCAGTTCTGCATCTCCAGGATCAAACTTGACGACCGCCAGATCATTTTCCGGGTCGGTACCGATGACTTCTCCTTCATACCGGCTGCCGTCGGCCAGGGTGAGTTTTACCGTATAGGCATCCTTTACGACATGATGATTCGTAAGTATGTAGCCGCGTTTATCGATAATTGCACCGGAACCGGAACTCCCCTCCCGGGGAACGGGTTCGAGAAACCAGTTGTAGGCAACAATTTCGGTGGTGATGTTTACCACCCCGTAGTTCAATCGTTCATATATGCGAATATTTTCCAGTTCTTCTTTGCCGTAATTCCCTTCAGCCGCAGGTACAATATCCCCGCTGCTCGAAGATACATTATCCGAAGGAATCGGAGCTGAATTAGGGTTCGTCTGCAGCATGAACCGGTTTTCTTCCTCTGCGGCGCCTCCGGTTTGCTGCACATCTCCTTTTATATTCTCAGTGTTTTCCCGGAAAACCCCCATGCCTATCAAGACGAGGAGAGCCAATACCAGGCCCAAAATCGGTAAGATTAGCTTCGGCTGCGTTTTCCTCATTTGTTCCCCCATCCGGCCGGTCAGTCCGCCGTACCCTCTTTTTTGCGACTTTTCAAGCATAATGAAAATGGCGGTATCTGTCACCTACGGGAAAATCGGATTGCCTCCTGTTTGCCGGCGTTCAAATAATCAGACGCATTTTTTCTCCTGGAATATCCTCTTCTTCTCCGGTTCGGCGGTACTGCAGCGCCTCGAAAAGGTGCTCCTTCCCAATTGTTCCCTTCCCCTCTAAATCGGCGATGGTCCGCGCAACCCGCAAAGCGGCATGTGCCGCTCTTGCGGATAAACCGAGTTTTCCGAGCGCCCTTTCGAATTTCGATTGAAGTCCGTCTTCGAGCTCGCAAAAACGCTTGAGGTCGGCCGGAGGAATTCTCGAATTAAATCGATACGGACGGGTGCGAAAACGCTCGCCCGCCGTTTTAACCGCTTCTTCTACCCGCCCCGCAATTTTTTCGGAGGATTCCCCTTTTTCCCGACCAACTACCGAGCCCCGATTATACACAGGCACCCGCATCTCAATCCGGTCGAGCAGCGGGCCCGCGAGCTTCTTCCAGTATGAAGTGATCTCCTTGATCGAACATACACAGACCCGTTCTTCCGAACCGTAGTTCCCGCAAGGGCAAGGATTTGCCGCCATGATGAGCTGAACATCCGCCGGAAACCGGTAGTGTCTGCCCGCTCTGGCAATCCCCACCTGATAGTCTTCCAAAGGCTCCCGCAAACTTTGCAGAATCGGCCGTTTGAACTCCGGAGCTTCGTCGAGGAAAAGGATTCCCCTGTGGGCGAGGGAGAGTTCTCCGGGCATCACCAGCCGGCCGCCGCCGATTACTCCTTCCGCCGAAGCGCTGTGATGGGGCATCCGAATCGGCGGCCGGCGAATAAGGCCGTACCCCTCAGGCAGCCTCCCGGCCAGAGAATGTATCCTTGTTACCTCGACCGCCTCTTTCCGATCAAGGCGCGGTAAAATGGAACCTATCCGCCTGACCCCCATGGTTTTGCCGGTGCCGGGCGGTCCGAACAAAAGAAGATTGTGTCTCCCGGCGGCTGCTATCTCCAAAACCCGTTTGAACCCCTCACTGCCGCGCAGATCCGCAAAATCATCGAAAAAGACCGCGGAATCTCCGCTTGCTTCGGGCGCTTCCCGTGCCTTTGTATCATTCCTAACTTTCGAAACGGAAGCACATCCCTCCGGCAGTCGGCGCAAGTGACCGAGAGACGTGACCCTTCCGAATTCCAAAGCGGAGGCCTCAAAAAAATTCTTTTCGGGAACAACAAAGTGATCGATACCCCGCTTTCCCGCTTCATCGAGAGCTGCCAGGACTCCGCGAACCGGCCTGAGCTCTCCGGTCAAGGCGAGTTCTCCCATCATCAATACCGAGGAAGCCTCCCCATGCCGGGTGAACCACCGGCCGAGTTGCCCCGAAGTCGAGAGCAGTGCCGCTGCAATCGGCAGATCGAAGGCCGCACCTTCCTTTTTGACCCCCGCCGGAGAAAGATTTATCAGTATTCTGGCAGCAGGCAGTTCGAGGCCGCTGTTTTTTACCGCAACTCGAACCCGCTCTTTCGATTCCCGTACCGCTCCGTCTGCCAAACCAACAATATCTATACCGGGAATGCCCCGTCTGATATCTACCTCGACACGGACCAGTTCCCCGGCATATCCGACGGCAGCATATCCGTATATTTCCATAGCCCCTCCTACCAAATACTACCCGGCCGGGAGGGATTCTGATTTTAGCGAAGGTTTCTATCGGAGGGTTTTTATTCCAGGCGCCCTATGGCTTCCTGAACGAGTTCGTCGCACCGCTCATTCCATTCGTTGCCGGCATGACCGCGAACCCAGACCCACTCTATCGTAAAATTTGAGGAGAGAGCATGAAGACGCTGCCAGTATTCCCGGTTTTTTACCGGCTGTTTCGAAGCCGTTTTCCAGCCCCGTTTGATCCAAGAGTGGATCCACTCTGAAATCCCTTTTTGTACATACTGAGAATCCGTATGAAGCCTGATCGGAAAACCATCGATCTCGGTTCGGTCGCGCACATACTCGAGTGCACGGATAACGGCCGTGAGTTCCATCCTGTTATTGGTGGTCTGCTTCTCTGCCCCGGCGTTTTCGATTACCTCGCCCTCCAGGATCAGTACATAAGCCCATCCACCCGGTCCTGGATTGCCCCAGCAGCCCCCATCCGTATAGATTTCTATCTGCGGTGTTTTCAGCATATCCGCAGTCTACCGGAACGAAAGGGACAGAGCAAGAAGCCCGCTCACCGCAGCCTGCACGTTGCATATGCGCACACAATCACAGCGACAGGGAAACGAGAGAACCCGGCCCCAGGCCCCCCCCAGCTTGATAAGGTGTGCTGCTGCTTGCAATCATTTTTTCGAGGGTGCTATACTTGCATAGGGAGCGGGAACTTGGCAGAACAACTCATACTGAAGAATTTACCATTTATAAAAATCCTCCCTTCATGGGCTCAAGAGCTTTCCTACAAATACTGTTCGAAAACGGCAAATCTCTATCTTGTGCATGGAAATATACGCGATTTTCTTCCGCACAAAATGAAGGCCGGTGAGTTCGTATTTGTCCGGATACAGGAGTACATTTCTGAAGTACTCTTCGGGAATCGAGACATCATCATGTATTATGACCGATCCTCGGGAGTTTCCTTTTGTACCGACGAGATGCGCAAGAGCTACTTCGATGCAATCGGCCGCCGCTATAGTGAGGTTGATGCCTCGGACTTTATATCCGAAGATCCTCTCAATGCCTTTCACTACCTCGAACAGTACTTTCTCATGAACATCCCCAAGAAGAAACGGATTGTGCTGATTATCGACTATGCTGAAACCGTATTGCCGAACTCTGATATTGCACGGCTTTCGGAAGAAGACCGTTACTGCTTCGTTACGCTCAACCGCTGGTCTCATGATCCCATATTCACCCAGGGCGATGTCTCGATCATACTTCTTACTGAAAACCTCTCCGATCTGAATCATAAACTCGTGAGTTCTCCCAGCACGGTAAAAACAAATATCCCCATCCCGGACCAGGATGTGCGGAAACGGTTTCTTGATTTTCTCGAGAAAGAACAGCGGCTTTTGCTCGATCATCAGTTGAACACCCAACGAGTTGCCACGATAACCAGCGGCTTGAACCTCATGAATTTGAATCAAATTGCGGCTGAGTCTTTTCAGGAAGGCAACCCTATTACCCTCAACTACCTCAAACAGCGCAAAAAGGAAATGATCGAAAACGAAGCCGGGGGTCTTCTGGAGTTCATCGAATCCGAACACGATCTATCTATGGTTTCCGGTCATGATTTTGTCAAAAAACGCTTTAAGAGCGCCGCCAAAGCCATACGTCAGGGCCGCCTCGATGTTCTGCCCATGGGTTACCTCATTGCCGGTCCGGTGGGAACAGGCAAATCCTTCATGGTAAACGCCTTTACCGGTGAAATCGGTATACCCATGGTACGGTTTTTAAACTTCCGTTCCAAATGGCAGGGGGTTACCGAATCAAACCTGGAGAAGATCCTCAACATTCTCAAGGCCATGGCCCCGGTGGGCGTCATGATCGACGAGGCGGACGCTTTTCTCGGGAACCGGAATCAGGAAGGGGATTCGGGCACCAGCAATCGGATCTTCGGGCAAATCGCCTCTTTTATGGGAAACACCGAATTCCGCGGTAAAATTATCTGGTTTCTCATCACCTGCCGGCCGGACCTTCTTCCGATCGACCTGAAACGACAGGGACGGGCAGAAGAGCACCTGGCTCTCTTCTACCCTGAAAACCAGGAAGCACAGGATGATCTTTTTCAGATACTGGTGCGAAAGCTCAAACTCAAGATCCAGAAGGTCCAGTTCACCGATATGATGAAGAAGTTTCGCAACCAGTATTCAGGAGCGGATATCGAATCTATCTTGATCCGGGCCAAGTTCAAAGCCGCCTCCGAAGGTCATGTTATAATCACGAAAGAAGATCTGGAAGAGACAATTCACGATTTCATTCCCCCTTCCTACCCTCATGAGATCGACCTCCAGAATCTGGTAGCCGTTCTTGAGTGTACCAGCAGGGAAATGGTACCCAAGCGCTTTCAAAACCTCGACAGAACCAAGCTGGTCCAGGAAATCGGTCAGCTTAAGATTCTCCTCGGCGAGCGTGACGGGTAAAGCGGAAAAGCCGGAATAACCCGGGCCTGGAGGGCCAATAGGGCCTGCTGGAGGAAACCGACCTTACTGGTTCAAAGCTTGTGGAAAAATTTATTCGGATTCAGGCAGAACAGATTCAGGCTGTTCCGGATTTGAAGCCGGCTGATTTGCTTCAGACTCCGTAGATTTGGGGCGAACAGTTCTCTGAATGATCTCTCTGTCGAATATTGAAATAGTGAGGAGGGATCCGATCTTTTCGATGTAGGGAATCGAAATCGTTCCTCCCGGATGCTTCATCGTAAAGACTTCGCGACGCTCACCGGTATCAGAGATAACGCTGTAGCTAAGGTCCACCAGGATCGGGTAATCAGGCAGTTCATATTCGAGAATACCAAAGACTTCATTGTCCGCAAGATCTTCAGGTTTTGAGATTGTTAGTTCGACCGCTTCACCCTGCTCGAGTCCGGTTCCTCGAGGAGGTTCCTGTTTTAAGACAATACCGTCCTGAACATCCTCGTCTTCCTCCACTTCTCCAACTTCTACGAGAAAGGGAATATCCTTCTCGGCGAGCATAAGCATTGCCTGATCGAAGGGGATGCCACGGTAGTCCTGGAGAGTAAACATTTCCGGCTCCGGTCCCTTGCTTACCACGAACTCCAGTTCGGTTAATCCCG
>JAIPGG010000042.1 GCA_021736255.1 Spirochaetales bacterium
CCGTAGAGCATCTTCATCATTGTTGTCTTTCCCGCCCCGTTCGGCCCGAGAAAGCCGTAGCACGCGGCGGCAGGCACGGAAAAGGTGAGATCGTTTACTGCAATGAGGTCTCCATAGCTCTTGTAAGCGTGGGAGACTCGAATCACGTCGGTCATTCTCAGCTCCTGTGAATCTTTACAAAGATTTATCGATCGTCTATTATGGTTTTCGCGGCCGCAGGCGGCCGTTTCTTTCATGGCGCCGTACCCAAGTGGTAAGGGAGAGGTCTGCAAAACCTTTATGCACCGGTTCGAATCCGGTCGGCGCCTCTACTCTCTGTGCACCCGTTCGACTTGAAAGGCAGGCACACATACCGACCAGTATTCGGCTTCCTCGTCGAAGGGGTTCGAATACTGTACCCGAGTACCCCTGCGGGCCAGAAAGGTCTCTCCCGAACGAAGGACAAGCGACTTCCCTTCCACATCGATCTGCTTGCGGCCCCGTATCATAATTATGTATTCGTCGAACTCAGGGGTTTGGGCGGGCTCGCTCCATCCGGGGGGAGCCACCATTCGGGCTACACTGATATCTTCCTGTTGAGTAGATGGGAGCCCGAAATGTTCTTCGATCAACTTACCGTCTTCGGTGGGAACGGTAAGCGGTGTTGTCTGTTTTCGATAAGCCTTAGGCATAATTCGTATACCTCCTGTACCAGTCGAGTGCTACCATCATGATTGCATTCACAAAGACCCCGGTTCCCATATGCTCGATGACATAGGGGACCGGCCAGAGCTCAACATCGACCAGCTCATTATCGTCCAGGTCCTGGCTCTGTGCCGGATGAACATCCTCGGCAATAAAGGTATAGGCCCAGTTGTTCATGATGGCTGGATTCGGGCAGATCGTACCTGCTGGAAGCATCCGGTCGGCCTGATAACCGGTCTCCTCAGCGAGCTCCCGCCGTGCCGCCGCCTCGGGTTTTTCGCCGTCATCGACCACACCGCCTGGGAATTCGAGTGTAATCTGCTGCAGCCCCTGCCGGAATTGACGGACCATGACAAAACAGTCCTGATCGTCCTTGTCTTTGGTTACTGCTATTACATTGGCCCAGTCGGGAGAATCGAGATAGTAATAATTATGGCTGCGCCCCTCCGGGGAATGCATCCTGGTTGTCCGTACATCAAAAATCCGGCAGCCCATTGTGAGTTCGTCCGATTCCTTCTTCCAAACAATGTGCTGATGTTCCGCAGTCTCTTCCTTCTTGTGCATAGCCGTTTATTCTAGCGGAAAAGCTCTGAAATTCATAGCCCCGAAAGCCTATTCAACCCGCCCCCTTTACCTCGGCCGGTTTCGCAAGTATTTTTTCTACCATGAAACACAAAAGCCGATATGCACATCTTCGAAACTCGTTTTGGCAGCTGCCGGTTTTTCTTTTTGCTACCGTCCTTCTTTTTGTAACAGCAGCCGCCGGAGCTTTGGGAAGCCGGGAAGCAACTCGATACGACCTTACCTCCGAGATGCCTCTGACTTCGGAGGTAACAACCGGAAAACTGGAGAACGGGCTTTCTTACTATATCCGGGAACATAAAAAACCCTCCGATCGAGCCTTTTTGCGCCTGGCGGTAGATGCCGGTTCCATCCTCGAGAACGAGAGGCAGAGGGGACTTGCCCACTATCTCGAACACATGGCCTTCAACGGAACCGAAAGCTATCCGAAGGATGAGCTGGTCGGGTACCTGGAGTCTTTGGGCATGGCCTTCGGCCCTGATATCAACGCCTACACGGGATTCGACCGGACAATCTATAAACTCGATCTGTCGGTCGGGCAGGAAGGGGGCCTGAAAAAGGGGTTCGACATCCTTCATCAGTGGGCAGGCCGTATCAGCTTCCGTCAGGAAGCTATTGAGGATGAACGGGGAGTCATACTCGAGGAGCTTCGGATCGGCCGAGATGCACAGACTCGGATGAGAGATCAGTACTATCCGGTTCTTTTCCGGAATTCCCGCTACGCCGAAAGACTTCCCATCGGGACCCGGGAGCAGATTAAGTCGTTCGAGCGCGAGGATTTTCTCGACTTCTACAACACATGGTACCGTCCTGAGCTGATGCACGTCATCGCCGTGGGCGACTTCGACGCCGCTGAAGTCGAACGGATGATTCGAAAACAGTTCTCCGGCCTAGCCGGGCCCGCCTCTGTTCCCGAACGGAAAGAATACCCTGTTCCCAAGAAAGGGTCGAGGAATTTTTTCGTCGCCTCCGATCCGGAAGCGAGCAATCACACTGTTTCTCTTATGAAGATTCTCCCGCCCGATAAGGATAAAACAGTCCGGGACTATCGAGACGGGCTGGTGGATATCCTTTTATCACAGCTCATGAACTCCCGGCTCCGGACGGTCAGCAGATCGAAGGATGCCCCCTTCCTGTACGGCGGCATGGTGCGCTATTCAGCGCTGCGAACAGCCGATTTGTTTCAGATAACGGCGGTCACTGAGCAGGACGGGCTGCTTACGGGATTCGAAGCCCTCTACCGGGAAGCCCTCCGGGCCTCTGAAGGCGGTTTTTCCGAAGAAGAACTCAAACGGGCCCGTCAGGAGGTCCTTTCGCGAATCGATCAGGCTTGGCAGCAGAGGGATACTACCGACGCCCGCAATTATGCCGACGAACTTATCCGGCACGCCCTGAAGGAAGAGACCGTGCCGGGAATCAGTTTCGAACGGGAACTCTATCACCGATACATCGACACCATCGGTCATGCGGAGATTCAGAGCCGGCTCGCATCCTACCTGGAACCGGAGGGGTCTCTCGTCCTGGCAAAAACGCGAAGCCGGTCCGGCAGGCAGCAGTCTCCCGACAAGCAGCAGGCACCGGACAAGCCGCAGTCTTCCGGCCCGCAACAGTCCGCTAAAGAGCAGCAGACTTCCGGCCTGCCGACAGCCGAAGACCTGCGATACCGTCTCGAAAAGGTCCGCGGTGAAATAATCGAAGCCTACGAGGAACCGGAAACCCCCGAGGCCCTGATGGAAGAGGCCCCTGCCGCAGGAAATGTTGCTGAAAAACAGAGTTTTGATTCACCGGAGTATCATGAATGGACTCTTTCCAACGGTATGCGCCTGGTCCTCAAGAAAACCAATTTCCAGGCAGGGCAGGTGCAAATGACCGCCTTCAGCCGCGGGGGAAGTTCCCACTTTTCCCGCCGGGATTTCAATTCCGGGCGGGTTGCTGCCGATCTTGTTTACCAGTCCGGGGCCGGTAAACTGAACCGGACCCAGCTCGAGCAGGTCCTGGCGGGCAAACAGGTATCGGCTCGCCCATTTATCGGCAGTATGACCGAGGGCTTTTCCGGATCGGCCCGCACCGAAGACATGGAAGCCCTGCTGCAGCTGATCCACCTGTATTTTCAGGATCCGAACATCCACGAGCACGGTGCGGATGCATACCTCAAAAGCCTGAAAAGCCGCGCAGAAAACCGGGACGCAGATCCGGAAACCCGCTTTTTCGACCGTCTGCAACAGCTTATTACCGATGAGAACTTTCGTTTCGAGCCTATGACTCCCGAAGAGGTGGAAGCCGTAGATACCCAAAAGGCCCTTCAGTTGTATAAAGAACGGTTTTCCAATGCGGGTGATTTTACCTTCTTTTTTGTAGGAGATTTCGATCCTGAAAAGATGGAAAACTTGGCAGAGACCTATCTTGCCTCCCTCCCCGGCGATCCACAACAATCCGAAACCTGGAAAGATATCGGGCTCGGGGTCCCGCCAACACCGGTGGAAGAGGAAATAACCATGGGCAGCGAACCCCGTTCACGGCTTGCCCTGGTATACACAGGTCCATACGAATGGAACATCAATGAAAACCGGCGCCTTTCGGTACTCGAAAAAGCCCTCTCTATCCGCCTCAGAGAAACAATCCGCGAACAGGAGGGCGGTACCTACGGGGTAAACGTGCAGGCATCGCGCAACCGCTTTCCTGAGTCGAGTTACACCATCTCTATTACCTTCTCCTGCGACCCCGAACGGCTGCAGGAACTCAAAGAAAAGACAAGAGAAACAGTTGCCTCACTGCGGGATGAGATGCTGGATGAATCCTACCTCTCTCGAATCATCGAACCGCTCAAATCTTCGCGGGAAGAGGCCTTTGAGGAAAACAGCTTCTGGGTCAGCATCCTGCAGGGTTCCTACTTCCACGATTACGATCCTTCCCGGGCCCTCGGGTACAAGGATTTTCTCGACTCGGTAACCCTCGAGGAGATACGGTCTGTCGCACAGAAATATTTGATACCGGATCAAACGATTATACTCGAGGGTCTTCCGAAAGAGGAATAATCCGCCTGCTGCCGGCGGTGCTGGGTGCCGGCTGCGGTGAGGGGCCGCGACAGCGGGTACCGTGGGCTGCCGCCGGTGCGGGGTGCCGGGGCTGCGGTGATGGGCCGCGACAACGGACACCGTGGGCCGCCGGCTGCCGGACCGCCTGCAATCATTGCTCGTCGGGGTAGCGGTATACCAGTCCGTCGGGGCCGCGAAAGAGATAGTCTTCTCCACGGCGGTGTCTCCCTGCCGGAGACGACGATGACGGCTCGGCAGAGCGGACACCTTCCGGCTCTGCTGCTTCATCTCCGGCAGAGTACTGCGGGCTTACAGTTTGCCCGGGCGGGTTCAAAAGATAATCCTCGGTCAAAGGAACCTTGCCTCCACCGCCCGGAAGATCTACGGCATATACCGGCATGGCCATTCCCGAAACCCGCTTTCGCAGCTCTCGAACAATACCGAGTCCTTCATCGATGGGAAGGCGGAAATGCGAGGTTCCGGCGGCGAGGTCTCCCTGAAAGAGGTAGTATGGTTTGACCCGGTTTTCCACCAGCCTCTGAAAGAGTTCTGCAAGAATGCCGGGATCATCATTCACCCCGCGAAGAAGCACCGTCTGGTTCAGTACGGGGATGCCTGCATCGATAAGGCGGGCAAGGGAGTCTTCGCTCCTGGCGGTAAGCTCCCTCGGGTGGTTGTACTGCGTTACCAGCCAGAGCGGGGCCGTCCGGCGCAGCAGATCGACAAGTCCGGCGGTAATCCGGCTCGGCAGCACCACCGGAATCCGGCTTGCTATCCTGATTACCAACTCTTTTCGCACAGCACGGATCCGCCGGAGGGCCTCTCCCAGCCGCTTGTCCCCGAGGACCAGCGGATCACCCCCGCTGAGGAGCACCTCCATCACCTCCGTATGATCCTCGAGGTACCGGGCAATCTCTTCGAGAGACCGGGCATCGACCGTGCCGGGGCGGGGCCGGGAAACGGTGTCCCCCGCCGCAGCCGCTTCATCGCCGGCCTCGCCCCCGTCGGCCGCGCCCCCGGTACCCCCGGTACCCCCGGTACCCCCGGCACCCCCGGCACCCCCGGCCCCGACGGCACCTGCGGCTGCGCCCTGCCCGGTAAAGTGTCTGCGAAAACAGTGGCGGCAGTAGACCGCGCAGCGGTCGGTAAGAAGAATCAGCACCCGGTTGGGATAGCGGTGCACCATATACGGCAAGGGGCTGTAGCGGTCCTCATAGAGGGGATCCTCCCGCTCGACCGGCAGGACCCTGAGTTCATCGCCGGTGGGAATGCACTGCCTGCGGATGGGATCCGGCCGGCCGACACCACCAATCAAGGCCCCGCCCCCTGCATCCTTCTGCCCGGCGCCTTTTCCATCTCCCGGCCGGCCGCCTACAGCCGGTCCGTCCATCAGCGAGGCGTAATATTCGGTTACCTGAAAGGGGGGAGCCGCCGGGCCTGCAATCAGACCGTCCTGCCCGGATTCACCCTGCCCGGATCGGCAGCTGACATTCTCGGAGCCATTCGTCCGCTGCCCATCTTCATTCGAGGCAGCAGCGAACCATTCAGTCTCCGGTCCCGACAAACGCCGGCCGGCAACCGAAAGAACGTCAACAGAATCACGCTCGGGTGCACGGATCGACCGGGAAAGTTCATCCTGCCATGCTTCAGCCATTGGTTATCTACCTGCCGGGAACCACACAAAAGCGGTCTCGAACCGGCTTCTCCTTGCATCAATACTTCCATTCCTGATGGGCTGCAGGAGCAGAAATCAATCCGGCATCACCCGGTCCATGATGGCGCGAAACCGGCCGTTGTGTCCACGCTCGATTCTGAGCCTTCAACGGAGAGGTGTACACAAAGTCGAGCACCTATTAAGCACAGCACTAGTATTACGAGAATGTCCGCGGCTGTACTATGAGCGCAGCATTTCGGCAATCTTGTCTACCGAGAGGGTTTTTCCTACCGTTTTCACTTCTCCGTCAATTGCCAGGGCAGGAGTCATAACGACCCCCATTTCGGTAATCTTATCCATATCAGTTACTTTTTCAACCGAGGCATCGGCCCCTACCTCATCTATTGCAGCCTGGGCATTCTGAGCTAATTTTTGACATTTCGGACAACCCGAACCGAGTATCTGTAGTACCATTGTTTTCCCCTATAATATTGTCTTGTTGGCAAGATAACCATATAATACGACGCGTGTCAAATTTCTTGCAGGGCGACAGGGGCCCTTTCGGCTTTCAATTCAAAAGCGCTTGATAATTTTGTATATTTGGGTATATTACCAAATAAGAAACATAAGTCCAACAGGAGTTTGACATGAGCTGTGATTGCATGAGTGATACCCCTGTGAAGTTAGTATATGCATGTTCGGGGGTTGCAAACACCGGTTATTTGGCTGATCGGGTTGCCCGCGGCTTGATGCAGATAGGCCTCGGTAAGATGACCTGTCTATCGGCAATGGGTGCCGACCAATCAGGCTTCGTCGAATCGGCAAAGGCCTCCGATGAAAACATTGTAATCGACGGATGTCCCATTTCGTGCGGTAAACGGATTTTTGAACAAAAAGAGATCTCGTTTACCCACCTCAAAACTACCGACTTTGGAGTAGAAAAGGGAAAAACGAAAATAGATGAAGAGCTCGTAAAGGATGTTCAAAGGCGCATGGCGGAAAGGCTCCTCGGGCTCGAGGAGACAATTTGAAAATGAGTGACGGAAAAGAGACTGCAACCAGAGGCAATTCTGCCCTCAAGCAATTTTGGGGTGAAAAAAAGAACAGAGTACTCACTACGCTAACCGGCATATTTTTAGCGGTCTATTTCATTCCTTTTGGGAACGAACGCGTCTCGGCGGCTTTGCAAGAATCCTTTTTAATGCTGGGCGAGTATGCCCGCGAGCACGTGCTTCTCTGCCTTGTGCCGGCTTTTTTCATAGCCGGAGCGGTAATGGTGTTCTTGAATCAGCAGGCGGTTATCCGCTATCTCGGGCCTAAGGCCCCCAAACCGCTTGCCTACGGTGTTGCATCGGTCTCCGGGACGATACTGGCAGTCTGTTCCTGCACGGTTCTTCCCTTGTTCAAGGGGATTTACCGCAAGGGAGCGGGCATAGGCCCGGCGGTCTCTTTTCTCTATTCCGGTCCGGCGATCAACGTTCTGGCAATCGTGTTGACTGCCAAGGTCCTGGGGCTGCAGCTCGGATCGGCCCGAGCGGTCGGGGCGATTCTTTTTTCCATCCTCATCGGACTCACTATGCACCTGATTTTTCGCAAGGAGGATGCCGCCAGGGTTACCAACGAGGCGATGTTTTCCTACGACAAAGATGAAGAAACACCCCGCTCGCTGGGGGTAAATGGTATTTATATGCTCTCGATGATCGGGATCCTGGTGTTTATAAACTGGGCTCCCGCCGGCGGATCTATGGAGGTGTGGGACTTTATCTATCGGATGAAATACATCATCACCGCAGCTTTTGCCGTGCTTTTGGTTTCCATGCTTATCCGATGGTTCAAACGGAGCGAATTGAAGGAATGGGTCGGCGCTACCCGCGATTTTGCCGTGCAGATACTCCCGCTCCTGATCGGTGGTGTTCTTGTAGCCGGCTTCCTCTTGGGGCGGCCCGGACACATGGCCATTATTCCCGAGTCGTGGATTGCCGCCCTTGTCGGAGGAAACTCGCTGGGAGCCAACGCCGCAGCAGCGGTAGTAGGTGCGCTGATGTACTTTGCCACGCTAACCGAAGTACCGATAATGCAGGGGCTCATTGGCGCAGGTATGGGCAACGGTCCCGCCCTTGCGCTGCTCTTGGCCGGCCCCTCTTTGAGCCTGCCGAATCTGCTGGTAATCGGCGGTGAGCTGGGGGCCAAAAAGACCCTCACCTACGCGGGACTGGTAGTGGTCTTCTCCACATTTGTGGGAATGCTCTACGGAAACGTTGTCCTGTAAGCACAGCGGCGCGGCGAAACATATGGGAGAAAGCAATGCCGAATTCCTGTGCGAAGGCCAAAGAGCTTTTGCGCACGGATGTATTGCAAAATCAGGAATAACCTCGGATACTGGGGGCATGGAACAAGATCTCAATTCCATACGACGGGAAATTCTCAAGTCCTACGATGAATATGGGGGCATCAACCATATCGACGGTCCGAACCTCCCCTCCCGGGAAAGTATTATCGCAATACTCGGCCGGCTCGAGGCACTTATCTTCCCCGGCTACCAGTCGGACGAACCACTTCGCCGGCAGAACCTTTCCAACTGGCTCTCCGAGACCCTCAGACACACTGCGGTTGACCTGACCACCGAGATCGAGCGATGCCTCGCCTATGAGGGCTCCCGCCGCAACAAGCAGGTTGACCGGGAACAGCTCTGGGAAGATGCGGAGGTGCTGAGTAAGGAAATACTCGGTGCTATACCGCATATCAGGGAACTGGCATGCATGGACGTGGAAGCAGCCTTTCAGGGCGATCCGGCCGCCCGTTCCCGGGAAGAGGTCATCCTCTCCTACCCCGGCCTCGAAGCGGTAATCAGCTACCGGCTCTCTCATGAGTTCAGCCTCCGCAGCATTCCCTTCATCCCGCGAATGATGAGCGAGTACATACACCGTCGTACGGGCATCGACATTCATCCTGCCGCGACCATAGGCGACGGGTTTTTTGTTGATCACGGAACCGGAGTAGTAATCGGAGAGACGACGGTAATCGGGAACAATGTGAAGCTCTACCAGGGGGTGACTATCGGGGCATTGAGTGTTCAGAAAGAACAGGCCGGAACCAAAAGGCATCCCACCATCGAGGATGATGTGACCATCTATTCCGGGGCGACTATCTTGGGAGGGAAAACGGTAATCGGAGCGGGATCGGTTATCGGGGGAAATGTCTGGCTCACCAGTTCAGTCCCGCCGGGCAGCCGAATCTATCACCGGCCGAGCGATTCCAGAACTCAACGCTGACGGGTACTGTAGACTACCGAAACATAACTTTCGCCATAGCCGTCGATATCACGCACCCACATAAGAAACTTTTCCGCCTCTTCCTTTTTGGAAAAGGGGCCGATTCGTACACGGAAATAGGTCTGGTTGTTCACGAGCTTTGAAACTACTCGTGCCGAGAGCCCCTGCTCTTCGAGTTTGAGCTTTGACTGCTCGGCCCGAAACTTGCTGGTATAGGAGGCGGCCTGTATCCAGTACTCTTTGACCCGTACGGTTTCGGTTTCGGTTTCAGGTTCAGGAGTACCGCGCTCCTGGGGGGCTGCGGATTCGGCTTCCGGCTGTTCTGCGGGTTTGGATTCCGGTTGAGGGCGGACCTCGGGCGTGGCGGCAGGGGAGGCAGCTTCTTTCTGTTCAGCCGCTTCCTTCTCTGCGAGCTCGGCGCCTTCCTTTTCACCGGCTATCTTGGCCTTACCGTTTTCACCGATGATGATCACCATCTCGTCGCTCTGTTCTTCTTCGTCTTCGGGCTTTTCAAGGCCGGGCACCTCCCGGTCTTCCCGCACCCATTCTACGGCGTCGAAGTCATCACCTGCGGCTGCTCCTTCCATCGAAGTGGTTGCGGTTTGCTCACCGCCGGGATAGAACCACACGAGTCCTGCCCCGAGCACCAGAGCGACAAATACACCGATGGACAAAACGATCCACAGGAGCTTTCGCTGTTCCATGGCCTTTCCTACTTCCTTGTTTTCGCTAGTATCGCGTGGGCCCTCTTGCGAAGGGCCTGACGAGTTCCCCTGTTCCATACAGTATAGATATCGACATAATCAGAGGAAACATGAGAGAAGAGTGACCGCTGGGCCCGCATTCGCCGCAAGATTTGAAGCGGCCCCAGACCGTCGCGCCGCATACAGCGGAACAACCGGGCAAGAAGGGGAGCCCGTACCAGAAGTATCACATCACAAAACCGGTCCAGACCCATAGAAAACAGAAGAGCGGCATTGATAACCAGCCCCGGCGACGTTTCCATCTGGCCATCGCGGAGGGCATCTACTGTCTGCCGGACCCATTCGATCATGAGGGGGTGAACGATGGACTCCAGTTCCTTTCTTGCCTGGGGATCGGAAAATACGACCCGCCCGAGGGCGCGCCTGTCGATACCCCCCTCTTGGTCCTGCACCTGCGGACCGAAATGCCCGGCTACAGCCTCCCCTTTCTCGACAAGGGCCCGATGCCCGAGCCTGTCCACATCGACCTCGGCATACCCCTCTTCAACAAGCAGTTCTACCAGGGTGGATTTTCCTGCGCAGTAGGTACCGGTTACCCCAATAACGAGCTGCCGGTGCTCGGGCTGTCGGTCTTTGCTGCTGCCGTTCATAGATTCGGTCTCCGGTATGCGCCTCTTGCCCTATGCACCTTACCCTCTGCACCGGCGCCGGCAGGCTGCCTGGCCGAACCGGGGCGGGCGGGAGCTTTATGTTCGCTCAGTGGATTGCACCCCAACTCGATCCGCTCTCGATTCCCACCTTCAGTGGTATCGAGAGTTCCACAGCCTTCTCCATCTCTTCGCGCACCAGTTCGGTTACCGTATCCACCTCCTGGTTCGGCGACTCGAGGATCAGTTCATCGTGGACCTGCAGAAGCATCCGGGCCTGCAGATCCTCTTCCCGGAGCCGGCGTTCGACAGCCAGCATAGCAAGCTTGACAATATCGGCCGCGCTTCCCTGAATGGGGGTGTTAACCGCTACCCGTTCGGCGGCGTTCTTCTCCGTGCGGTTCCGGCTGTTGACCTGAGGTACCGGTCGTTTTCTTCCAAGAATAGTTGTAACGTATCCGTCCTTTTCGGCCCGGGAAACCGTCTGATCAATGAACTCCCTGATCCCCTGGTACGTGGCAAAGTAGGAGGAAATAAACTCCTCGGCATGGGCCCGCGAAATCTTCAAGTCCCTCGAGAGGCGGAAGGCGGACATCCCGTACATTACCCCGAAGTTGATCGTCTTGGCGATTCTCCGCTGTTCATCGGAGACCTGGTCCGGTTCCACTCCGAAGATCAGGGAGCCGGTACGCCTGTGAACATCGGCGCCATCGCGAAAGGCCTGAGAGAGATTCGGATCTTTCGAAAGATGGGCAAGGACCACCAGTTCGATTTGAGAATAATCGGCACTAATGAAGGAAGAATTTTTTGGGGGGACAAAAGCCATCCGGATACGTCTGCCCGCTTCATCCCGTACAGGAATGTTCTGGAGGTTCGGGTCCTTGCTCGAAAGCCTTCCGGTAGCCGTGCCGGTCTGGACAAAATGGGTGTGAACCCGGCCGGTTTCAGCATTTTTCATCGTCGGAAGTGAATCGACGTAGGTGGATTTCAGCTTGGCCAGATTCCGGTATCGCAGAATATACTGGGGCACCGGATCTTCTTGGGCCAGCTGTTCCAGAACACTGTTGTCTGTGGAGTAACCGGTTTTCGTTTTCTTTACCGGCTGAAGCTTCCGTTCCTCAAAGAGCACCTCCTGCAGCTGTTTGGTGGAGTTGAGATTGAACTCCTTGCCGCATATTCGATGCACCTCCTTTTCGATCTGCTCGAGCTCCGAGGCCAGTTCTCCCGAATAGGTTTTCAGTTCATCGGTTTCCAGGGCGATCCCCCGCAGTTCCATCTCCGCCAGAATCTTGACGAGGGGAACCTCTATCCGGGAATTGAGCTCTGCCAATCCGGCCTCCTCCAGCCGGGGGGCAAGGTAGGAATACAGACGAAGGGTGATATCGGCATCTTCCGCCGCATAGACCGACGCTTCTTCCAGAGGAACTTGATCGAAGGTAGCCCCTTTGGGAACAAGATCCTTGTAGTGGATCGTTTCGTAACCGAAAAACCGCTCGGCCATGGCATCCATGCCATAACTTCCAAGAGAGCTGTCGAGCATCCATGCGGCCACCATCGTGTCGAAGTAAATATTTTCAATACGAATTCCCCAGCGGGCCAGCACCTTGTAATCGTACTTAAGATTCTGACCCACCAGATTGAGGCTGGAGTTTTTCAGAATTCGCTGGAGTCCATGCCGGATGATCTTTTCCGAGAGGCATTCGGTCTCGGGGGCCTTCAAGGGTATATAACAGGCCTCGACCGACCCGTCTTCGCCGTAAACGGCAAGGGAAAAACCCACCGGTTCGGCCTGCATTGAATCAAGGCTGCTGGTTTCCGAATCAAAGGCGAAGGTCCCCGCCTTCTCTACAGCAGAGAGCCAGTTTTCGAGCTGGGGTTCACTGAGTATTGTTTCATAATCATTCCGGTTGATTTTCGGAATGACCGAGGTATTTGAATCCGCCCCTTCTCGCCCTGGGTCTCCGATTTCCGTTTCCGGTTCCTGGAAAAGGGATCCCGCATCATCCCCGGAAGAAGAATCACCCGGCCGGCCGCTCTGCTTCGAAGCCCCGTGAAGATCTTCCTGATCTTTCCCCGTCGAACCGGTCGAACCGGTCGAACCGGTTGAACCGGTTACCGGCAGATCGCCCGATTCGAGTTCGCCGGCCAGCGTTTTCATCCCCTGCCGGAGAAACAAGGGTGCTGCTTCTGCATGAAAGGCTTCGAAGCGGAGCTTCCCCGGGGTGTACTCCAGATCCAGGTCCCTCCTTAGAATCACCAGATCACGACTTGCATAGGCCTCATCCCGGGAGGCTTCGAGCTTTTCTTTCCTGCTCTTCGAAGAGATATCGCCGAGATGATCATAGATCCCGTCCAGGGTTCCGAACTCCTGCAGCAGGGAGACGGCCGTTTTTGGCCCGACGCCGGCAACCCCGGGTACATTGTCTGAGCTGTCCCCCGTCAGGGCGAGATAATCCACCACTCGTTCGGGCTCGACTCCGAGATATTCACGAACCCCTTCCTGGTCGAGTTGGGTAAACCCGGATTTCTCGGGTTTGAGTACATATACCGGCGGGTCGACAAGCTGAAGAAGGTCCTTGTCTCCGGAAACAATGTAACACCCGCGCTTTTCCCGGCTGCATTGTTCTGCCAGGGTGGCCATGACGTCATCGGCCTCGAAGCCTTCGGCCCTGATCACCGGAACGCCGAGGGCGGCAAGGATTTCTTCGACCAGCGGCACCTGTGCATGAAGGTCATCAGGGGTTTTGTCGCGGGTAGCCTTATACTCGGGATACCGTTCATGGCGAAATGTCGGACCGACCGAATCCATCGCCACCGCCAGATATCCGGGCTGTCTCTGTCGATAGAGACTGAAAAGGAAACGGAAAAACCCGAATACAGCAGAAACGTTCTCCCGGCGGGCATTGTAGAGGGGGCGCTTCATAAAGGCGAAGTAGGTACGATAGATGACCGCATACCCATCGATCACATAAAGGGGTTCGGGCGAGGTATTGTTCTTCATTGTTTTATCCGGACTCATCGTTTTCCGTTTTTCAGCCTATTCGATTTATGTGGTAATATCTACAAGGGACGGGCTCTCCGGGCTGCGGCCGGCCGCTTGCCTGCCTCCGTGGCGAGGAATATTGAACGCACTGAGTTCGCTTTGAATACCCTCCATCCGGTTACTGAGCTCGCGCTGATTGCGGCGGGAATAATCTACGACCTCGTCCGAGATCTTGTGGACCTGGTCCTGCAGGTCGGATATCTCTCTGTCGCCGGAAGGAAGGGATTTTTCATAAAGCTCCTTCAACGGATCGATTACCCGCTGAAGAGCGGCGATCTGACCAACGAGAAAGCGTTCCTCATCTACCTGCTGCAGGAGCCGCTGCGTATCTCCCTCGGAGATAGCAGCACGCTGTGCTTCGGCTAGTTCGAGGTACGCGGTAAGACACCGGCGTTGTTCTATGAGCTTGTCCCGAAGGCGGGCATGAAGCATGTCTGTTTGACCGGTTTTTCGATCACCTAGAGCGGGGCTTGCATTTTTCATGAGATCCTCCTGGTCTGAGGTGGAAAGGAAGGAAAGCCTTATCCTGGGAGAAAGGCTTTATCCTGCGATGTTGACGCCGCCGTTTTCCGAATACCCGGATTTCCCACCGCTTTTGGAAATCACCTGGCCCCAGGCTTCCCTGAGATCGACGAGCATCTGCCTGACCTTTTTGATGGGATCCGAACTCTTATGAATATTCGCATCCATCAGCTGCTGATTGAAAAAGATATAGAGGCTGAAGAGGTTTTGTGCGATATCCCCCCCTTTATCGAAATCCAGAGAGGCCATGAGTTCTGCGATGATGTCCTGGGTTTTTCCGAGGGAGTTGTTAACCTTATCCAGTTCTTTACTCTCTTTCTCCATCAGATCGAGAGCTATATCGAGCTGTCGTACGGCTTCATCGTAGAGCATGAGGATCAGTTTGCCGGGGCCCGCAGTTTTAATGTTTGTTTCTTTGTATGCATTGTAAGACTTCAGCATAGCGAACTAGATTCCCCTCCCGCTTTCAGGCTTATTATAACAATCGGAGTCTTTTCTGTGCAACTTGAGATCATTTTGCGTGCTCCATGAGTGTAGATACCGGTACTACCGAGTATCCGTCGGCGATCAGATTATTCAGCAGTAGATCGAGCTTTTGAAACAGATAATCCTCTCTTCCTCCGAAGGGTTTTCCTACACGCACAGGGATTATAGAACCGGGTTTCTTCTGATTCACCACCCGTTCAATGATCTCCGCTGCTGATAAATATACAGCCGACGCCCCGCCTTTTCCAGTCCGGGGTACCCAATCCAGAGGATCCACGTCTCTTCCCACATAAGAATAGTTCATTTCCTGAGAAACTTCAATGATTTCCGTGTTAATAAAGTAGTAGGGAGCATGCCAGAGCAGGCTCAACTCATTGCCGGTTGCCGAATAATAGGCATCCTCGTTTCTTGCAAGTCCGCCTTTGATAAAATCCTTGGTCACCCGGAAATTGGCATCGGTCATATTGAAATAGGCATAAAACAAGGATCCGACCTCATGGCCGGAATCCGCAATCTCGTTTACAGCCCCTGGATTTCGGCGAATAAATTCCCCGTTGACGAAAAAGGTGGCCCGCAGATCATACTCATCGAGAATATTCAAAATCTCCGTCAAACCTTCTACCGAATCGACCGCATTGAAAACCAGGGAAACCTCTCGGCGCCGCACCCGTGAACCGTGACTGAAATTAACGAAATCTACCGGCTCTTCTTCGGAGGGGAAGGGTTCATAGCGCTTGGGAGGATAGTCGAACAGGGGTTTTGTCCCATAGCCGGTAATGTTCCGGACCATGATTATATTCCGGTAGCTGTAGGTATGCAGCTGCTCAAGATATATCCGGTAGGATTCGGAAGCCTGGCTGGGTTCCTTCACATCCATCGAGGAAATGCTCGTCCATCTATTCTCATCCGGCAGATAGGTATACCTGCCTCTACCCGCCTCCATTTGAACACAGCCGTCTTCCTCAGCAAAACCGTAGGCCTCCGGCTGGGAGAAAGCAATCGTGCGAGCGGCATCGGTGATGATATTCCGCATCTCCGTGTAGACCTCTCCGCTTATGATAATCTCGTCACCGTCTTTCCAGATTGCATGAAGAGGACCGGGATGATAGAAAGATACCAAATCGCGCCAGCTCCGGTATCTACGGATTATGACGCGGTCTTCCTTGAGCAGAGCAGCGTAATTTCCGTCGGGGGAGAGTGCGATATCCTGAATACCCGTATCGTTGGTCCGGACAAATGAATCCTGAGAATCACTTCCTTCGAGTTTCAAGCGGAAGAGAGCCGATTTCTTTTCTCCTTCCACAATGCTCCCGGTAAACAAGGTAATATACCCGTCGTCCGACCAAAGGACCTTCTTTACCCGGGTATTGCGGGGAAGAAAGAGGTAGGGCAGCGTTTTCGTATCTCCATCGCTTCGGTAATCATCGGTACCGAGATAATAGAGAAAAATGTTTCGCCCGCCCTTATTGAAGAGGATGTACCGGTAATCCGGAGACATCCAGAAACTGTCGAAATTCGGGTCGAAATCGAAGGGAACCTTCCCCACGATGGTTCCGATATTCAAAAGCTCCGAATAGAGGGTACGGGTAAAGAATTCAGCACTCCTGATCTGATAGATCAGCGGCCCTGCAAGATAATAGAGCTCGTTTTGACGGCCCCAGGCAATATTCGGAAGTTTCCCGTCCCCAATCGAGCGGAACTGTTCGGCCGGGACCCTGTCTTCACGGAACTGTTCGATGGAATAGTAGTAGAGAGTCCCGCCTTTCTCATAGATAAAAAACTTCGAGTTTTCCGACCACTTGGCTGCAGGACCATCGAGGCGCCGCTCAAGTTTACGGGAGACCACATAGTTCCGGTCATCCCTTAAGTCGATCATCACCAAATCCGCAAAGGCGGAAGAAGTCGGTGCCAAATACAAGAGAAAACGTCCGTCCGGGGATTCCTGCAGGGGTTGTATCTTGCCTGTCTGAACCGAATCACCATTGGAAAATGCATTAAAACCCTCGATCGGCTTGAGATTTTTCAACTCTTCGTCCGTTCGAAACACCCCGAAGCGGTTCCGGAACTGGAGAAGGCCCGGCTCCTTGAGGTAATGCAGGCTTTCCGGAAACACGGTGAGCTGATCAATCGTACGATCCTCGACGTTGGAAAGGAAAAGACTGTCATATTCCCCGTATACAGGTGAATCGGCAGTGGCATTGAAGAGGAGTCGATTATCCTCGGAGAGATCAGGACCGGAAAAGGTGACCTCCGCGCAGAGGAAGAGCGGGACCGAAAGAAATACCAACAGCAGGGTTACAATCCGTTTCATCTCTTTGATTGTCGGACTTCCTGGGACTTGAATTAATAAAAAAACGTATTTAGCCCCTCAGGACCGGGTTTTTTCCTGTTTCCCGTCTCTTACATCATCTCTGCGGCCATTTCGGCAAGGGGGCTCCGCTCCGACTTGGAAAGGGTGATGTGGCCGAAAAGCTGCTGCCCCTTGAAGGTTTCCACCAGATAGGTCAGTCCGTTGGAATTGGCATCGAGATAGGGACTGTCAATCTGGTAGGGGTCGCCGGTCAGTACCACCTTGCTGCCCTCCCCCGCCCTGCTGACTATGGTCTTGATCTCGTGGGGAGAGAGGTTTTGGGCTTCGTCGATGATAATGTACTGTTTGGGAAGTGAACGCCCCCGAATGAAGGAGAGGGCCTCGAGTTCGATCATCTTGTTGTTCATAAGCTGGTCGATACTCTTGAAGTGCGGGCTTTTGTAGACCTGAGAGATAAACTCGAGATTATCGAAGAGCGGCTGCATCCAGTGAGAGAGTTTTTCGTCCTTCGCACCGGGCAAAAAGCCGATATCCTTTCCCATCGGGATAACCGGCCGGGTAACAAGAACACGGGCGAAGGTCTTGTCCTCAATGACTTTTCTGAGCCCCGCAGCGATTGCCAGGAGTGTTTTCCCGGTTCCCGCCTTTCCCACGAGCGTAACAAGAGAAACCGAATCATCGAGCAGGAGTTCTAGTGCCATATCCTGCTCTTCGTTGAGCGGCATAATCCCGCAGACCGGTTCGACCCGCCTCTCCATCAAAACCAGTTGAGAGGTAACCGCATCAAACCGGCAGATAAGCCGTTCGGTATATTCTTCCCGGGATTCCCTGAATATAACAAAGGCATTGGGCGGCAATTGCTCATTCCAGGAAATTCGCCCCGTTTCGGTGAGGGTACGGATGGTTTCATACGAGACATCGAGCTCGGTAAACCCGGAGTACAACTTGTCTATATTCACCTTCTGTTTTTCGTAATCGACCGCCTTGATGCCGAGGGCCGTCGCCTTGACTCGGGCATTGATATCCTTGGAAACAAAAAATACCTGTTTCCCTTCCTGCTGAAGCTGATAGGCCGCGAGGATGATCTTGTTGTCCGACTTTTCCCGCTGAAGATCGAGGGGCACCTCCTGGGCATGCGTGAGAATGACCCGCAGGACGGAACCGTTTTCCATCTTCACCCCTTCCCGAAGATCTCCCCCCTTACTGATTTCATCCAGGAACCGGATGGCGTGACGGGCATTGCGCCCCCTCTCATCACTGTAGGTTTTGAGACGGTCGAGCTCTTCGAGGACCCAAAGGGGAATAACCACCTCGTTGTCCCGAAAAGAGAAGACAGCATCGGGTCGGTGGATGAGAACGTTCGTGTCGATGATAAATGTTTTCACCGGTTTGTCCATTGCAAGCCTCCATGCATCATCTGCAACAAAGTATAATCAAACTGCGCCCGAATCGCTACAGGTTTTACCGACACACTCGTTGCCGGCACTCTCGTTGCCGGAGCACTCACCAAAAAGGGGGCAGAAAAAACAGCAGCCACAAAACTGCCGGCAGCAGCAGGCATATCAGATCCCGCCGGGTAATGCTGAATTTAGTCGACGGGGCTTTTGCCGGGTTTTCCCGAGCTCGGACCGCTGTTTCAGAATCAGCGCCGGCGGGACCTGGCTCCAGATCCGTCTCGAAGCAAAACAGCAGCCGGTCGAGCTCACGGACAATAGATCCGGGTCGAAATCGTCCGGACCTCTCGAGGGTACGTTCGAAATAGCGAAACATTCGGGAGACCAGCCGGCCGGCTTTCCCGGGAATACTCACCCCCGGCCGAACAGCAAAACGGGAAAGCAAAACCAAACCCGATAGGGTAACCGCCCGTTCGATTCCGTTGTTCAGGGCGCCGCGGGTCAGGGGAAGGCTTCCAAGTTCGAACAATACCTCTCCAAAAGGCTGGAGAAGATGAAAAACGACCACACTCACCGCTACCAGGGCAAGAGGAAGCAGGCGCACACGACGATGAAAAAACAGTACCAGCAGAACAAACAACCCCAGCATAGCAAGCTGGTCGAACAGGTGTGCATTCAAAAGGAAGGCAGGAAGCGAAAGGAGACCTGCAAGCATCAAACCCTCCGGACTGCATCTGAGGAACGCCCTTCCCCCCACCCCTCGGGAGGCCTGCCTGTCAGCCGGGGCACCTTCAGAGGGGTTCGATGGTTCCGCCTCTTTTTTCTCTCCGCCGGCCTCCTCTGCCTCTTCCCCTGCCTCTTCTCCTGCCTGCAGGCGAAACCAGGCTGAATGGGTTCGCACATACTGTGCAAAAAGCCCCAGACTGAAACCGCTGACACTCCCCACCGCCAAAAGCGGAGGTCCGATGAGCCATGCCCCGCTGCCGAACAGCACAAACCGCGCCAGGATCAGCTGCGTTCCATTACTCGCAAGAGCTCCGAAGAGCCCCACCCCTACCAGGGAAATCCGCGGACGAAAAGCGGTATGCACAGCAAGCATGACAAGCACCGAAATAAACGAGCCGCAGAGGGAAAAAAGAATCACGTAGGAAAAGAGCGTTCCATGAAGCAAGCCATGTCCCAGAACCTTGAGCAGCATCAGCAGAAAAATCTGCCGGGGCCGCAAGAAATCAAGGGCAAGGAGAATCGGGAGGTTTGCAAAACCGATCCGGATAAACGGAATCGGCTTCGGGATAACATATTCCAGGGCCGAAAGGGCGAGGGCAAGTCCGGCCAACACGGCTATACGTTCAATGGCATGCCCAGCCGAAGCAGTGGGCAATGTCCCGGTGTTCAGCCGGGTACTGTCCAGGCTGTTTCTCTCGGTCCCTGAACGATTCCGGGCCTTCCTGTCTGTGCCGGTGCTGTGCCGGCTCCCCCGATCCTTGCCGGTACGGCCGTTAGAAGGCATGGGCATCTACCCCATCAGTATCTGAGGGCTTCCGCCCCGTATCGACGATTTTTATCAGCACCCGGTTCGGAACACAGGCAATGAAGGTTCCAGCTCGGAGGATTTCTCCGGTTGCAACACAAATCTGTTCCCTGCAGGGCGAAGAAACAACCCGAACCTCCCCGTCGGAGATCTCTACTTTGGTCATACCGAGGGGACCCGGGACCTTGAAAACACGATTTTCCTCCAGGGGATAGACATACTCAGCCTCGGCGGCCTCGATCCTTACCACCTTTTCACCGCCGGTATCACCGTATACCGCCAGAGACAAGCCAACCGTCAAAAGGATCGCAAGAACAAGGGCAAAATAGTCGAAACCCCTGATCGCACGCAGAACTCTCCGGCTTTTATCGGAACGGCTCATCGATCACCCTTTTGATTCTTTTGGTTATCCTCCGGATAGGGTCCGCCTTCCGGATAGGGTCTGCCGGTAAAGAGCTCGAACTGTGCCAGTCCCTGCGCTCTGAGCATTTCCAAGCCGGTAATGGTAGAGCAGCCGGCCTTCTCGGCTCGCTCGAGGAAAACCGTGCGGGGCGGAGTGTACACGATGTCGAAAACCAGCTCCTGCCCGGAGAACTCGAACTCGGGAAGAGGATCGTGCTCGGCATCTATGTACTTCGATGTACGGGGCGGCACCTGGGCGTCTGGTACCTGGGAGTCTGGTGCCTGGGCGTCTGGCACCTGGGCGTCTGGCACCTGGGCGTCTGGCACCTGGGAGTCTGACCCCGGAGCCCCTGCCCTTGATCCCGACCTCGAGTCTGGCACCGGTGCCCCTCGAGCTGCGGTCGGCTCCGGAGCGGAGCCTGTCTCTCCCAGCCTCCTCCGTGATGCTGCGGGACGTGATGTTCCGGCAGTGGTGCCTGTGGTTGTCTCTGCGGCCGGCTCATGGCCCATACCCACACTCGTGGTCTGTATGATCAGGTCCCGGTAGGCGGCGGCAAGCTC
>JAIPGG010000043.1 GCA_021736255.1 Spirochaetales bacterium
CCCCCTTTTATATCTACGATGAAAAGGCAATCCGGGAAAACGCCCGGCGGCTGAACCGTGCCTTCTCCTGGGTCCCCGGCGGATACACCAACTTTTTCGCCGTCAAAGCGCTGCCGAATCCCTACATCCTGGAGATCCTGCGAGAAGAGGGCATGGGCGTGGATTGCTCTTCAGGGGCGGAACTCACGCTCGCTGAACGAGTGGGCTTTTCCGGCCGGGAAATCATGTTCACATCCAACGACACCCCCGCATCCGAATACCAAAAGGCCAAACGCCTCGGAGCGGCAATAAACCTGGACGACATCTCTCACATACCCTTTCTCGCAGAACACGCCGGTATACCCCCTTTTATCTGTTTCCGCTACAATCCCGGCCCCCTCAAAGAGGGAAATGTAATCATCGGCAGCCCGGAAGAGGCCAAATACGGTCTGACCCGGCCGCAGATGTTCGAAGCATTCCGGCAGATGAAAGAGCTCGGGGTCGAAGGCTTTGGCCTTCATACCATGGTGGCATCCAACGAACTCGAGGGTGATTATTTCGTAGAAACAGCGCGGATCATGTTCGAACTGGCCGCCGAGCTGTCGCAGGAATTGGGGATCAGCTTCGACTTCATCAACCTCGGCGGGGGCATCGGCATACCCTACCGGCCGGGGCAGGGGGCGGTGGATCTCGAAAAACTCTCGGAAGGCATCCGGGAACACTACGAAAAGATCATCAAACCCGCCGGCCTTCACCCCCTCCGCATCGTCACAGAATGCGGGCGTATGGTGACCGGGCCCTACGGATACCTCGTTTCCCGGGTCATTCACCGAAAAGAAACATACAAGACATATATCGGACTCGATGCAAATATGGCGAACCTCATGCGCCCTGGAATGTACGGCGCCTATCACCATATCACCGTCCTCGGAAAGGAAGACCAACCGGCGGTTGAGACCTGCGATGTTACCGGCTCGCTCTGCGAGAACAACGACAAATTCGCTATAGACCGCAGACTGCCGAAAATCGATACCGGCGACCTATTGGTTCTGCACGACGGCGGGGCCCACGGACATGCGATGGGGTTCAATTATAACGGCAAACTGCGATCGGCAGAATTCTTGATGGACCAATCCGGCCGCTTCCGTAAGATCAGGAGAGCGGAAACCGAAGAAGATTACCTGGCAACCCTTGATTTTTCCGGTCTCACGTATCAATGATGTAAATAGGAAGGAAGCAGGAGTAAGAAATGGCTACCGTAGCAAATCTGAACGACGAAGAAAAAATGTTCCTGGCAGGATGTATAAAGAAGATGCTCCTCTCCGATGACAGTTTTGCGGATGCTGAAATGGATGATTTGGAACGGCTCAGAGACGACTGGGAATTCGCAGATCTCGACGACAGCCTGGAAACCTTTGAATCCTCTGTAGAAGACGAAGAAAGCTTTTGGACGCTGGCTGAAAAGATCTACAACACCGAGGCCCAGGAAGTAATACTCCAGATACTCGACGAAATCGCGTTTCAGGACGGCATTCCGACACCGGAAGAATCGGAGTTTTTTCACCACCTGCAGGAACTCTGGAACCGGTAAATCAGTTTCTCAGGGACTGGTTCTGGGCGAGCTGAACAAAAACCGGTTGATTACATGCTCGAAGGATTGCGATAGTTTCTGCTCGATATCACCCTCGCAGCCGGCATTCAAGAGCTCTTTCCGAAAGTCCCGGTCCCGCACCATCCGTACCAGCGAAGAAAGAACTGCGAGGTATTCGCGCTGCTGCTCCGGTGAATTTGCTATGACAAACAAGAGATGGACCGGTTTCCTGTCATAAGAAGAATAGTCAATTCCCTCGTGGGAAACCCCGAGTGCTATTTTGAGTTCTTCGAGTCCTTCGATTTTTCCATGTGCTATCGCTACCCCGTGACCGAGGCCTGTTGACTGTTTTTGTTCCCTGGCTATGACGGATGCCTCGAACTGTTTCACGTCGGTCAAAGACTGGAATACCGGTGCTTTGTTAATGAGTTCACTAATCGCTTCGTATTTATCTGTTGATTCCAGTTCGAGGATGACCGTTCCCTTTACGAAACAGTTCAATTTATTCATAGCCTGAATATATCCCTTTTTATCGGAATATGTTAATCCCCCTCCTCTTTTTTTTATCGACAATATTCGGGGTTCTCTCGATTGATAACCGGGGGTGTTTCGGGTAAGATCCTAACCAAGAATGAGAATCGAACTGACGTACAAAAAACCTGAACTCGACGGTCGGATTTCACGCACCCGGAGAGAGCTCTCGGCTGCAGGGATGAATGCCCCCGCTTCTTTGCAGATAGTAGATGTATACCTGATCGAAGGCATCGATCTCGACCCACCGGTCTACCGGAGAATCTTTCAAGACCCGGTGGTTCAGGACTTCTTTTTCGACTTACCGGCCTGCGGGGCCGGGGAAAATGAAAAATGGAATTGGGCCGTCGAGGTGAGCTGGAAACCCGGCGTTACCGACCAGACAGCCCTCACTGCCCGGGAGGCAGTGGCCGCAGAGATGCCCGGGAAAATGCTGCCGGAAACCGCTGTGCTGCAAACCGCCCGGCAATATCTGATCTACGACGATTCCACCGAAAAAATGGAGATAGAAGCGTTTGCCCGGGCTCTCTTCAACCCGCTCATCCAGCGGGCGGAAATCATCTCCGTCCATGACTGGGATAAGGGAAAGCGTTTTCCCCGGATCTATCCCCATACCCTCGCCGAAAGCCCGAAAGAGATCGAGCGTATCGATGTGGCATCAATGGACATCGAGGAACTCGATGAGCTGTCGCGCAGCCGGCTCCTGGCTCTGAGCAGCGATGAGATGAGGGCTATCCGAGCCTATTATCAGAATACGGAAACCCGGAACGAACGCAGTAAAACAGGAATCGGCCGGCAGGCAACCGATGTGGAACTGGAAATGCTCGCTCAGACCTGGTCGGAACACTGTAAACACAAGATATTCCAAGCCTATATCGACTACCAGGAGGGGGATCACCGGCAAACCATCGATTCTCTGTTCCGGACCTACATCTCCGCAACTACCGATGCGGTAAGCGAACAAGCCCCCTACATCAGGTCGGTTTTTCACGACAATTCGGGGGTAATTGATTTCGACTCGGATCATCTCATCTGTTTCAAGGCGGAAACCCATAACTCCCCATCCGCACTCGACCCCTACGGAGGAGCCATAACCGGCATCGTCGGGGTGAACAGAGATATCCTCGGGACAGGAAAGGGCGCGAAACCCATATTCAACACCAATGTTCTCTGCTTCGGACCGCCGGACCTTCCCCGCGAAGAGATGCCGGAAGGGCTTATGCACCCGCGCCGCATTATGGAAGGGGTTCACCGGGGTATTATCGACGGCGGCAATCAATCGGGGATCCCCGTGGTGGCAGGAGGCTTTCTTTTCGACGAAAGCTATCTCGGCAAACCCTTGGTATTCTGCGGAACCGGCGGAATCATGCCGGCATCTATCGGCGGGGAATCCTCCTGGATAAAACACATCGACCCGGGCGATATGGCAATAATGCTTGGAGGAAGGATCGGGAAAGACGGCATCCACGGGGCCACCTTCTCGTCCCTCGCTCTGGATGAGGCCTCACCGGTCTCTGCGGTTCAGATCGGGGACCCGATCACCCAGAAAAAGATGATCGACTTTCTGCTGGAAGCCAGAGACCGGGGACTCTACAAGGGGATCACCGACAACGGGGCCGGCGGCCTGTCCTCCTCTCTCGGAGAAATGGCCGAAGAGGCGGGAGGCATCCGTATCTACCTCGACCGCTGCCCCTTGAAATACCCGGGCCTTGCCCCCTGGGAGATCCTCGTTTCCGAATCCCAGGAGCGGATGAGTCTCTCGGTAGCCCCGGAAAAGCTCGAGAGTTTTCTCGAACTGGCCCGCCGTCGGGACGTGGAAGCCACGGTCGTAGGCGAGTTTACCGACAGCGAGCAGGTCGAAGTCTTTTACAGCGACCAGCTGGTAGGCGCGCTCTCTCTTCAGTTCCTCCACCACGGCCTTCCCCGCATGCAGCTGAAGGCCCGCTGGAAACCTCCCAAACGCAATCACGAGTCAGTCCCCCAGGGAAGCCCGGCTGATTACCGTCGGTGGACGCTGGATCTGCTTTCCCAGCCGAACATTGCTTCAAAAGAACGCCTCGTGCGGCAGTACGACCACGAGGTACAGGGACAGTCGGTAACAGGCCCCTTTGCCGGCAAGAAAAGCACAGGACCGAGCGACGGAGCGGTTATCCGGCCGCTTTCCGGCTCCCGGCGTGGTGCGGTAATCAGTCACGGGATAGCTCCGCGGTACGGAGATATCGATACATACGCCATGGCCGCCTGCAGTGTGGATGAAGCGTTACGTGCTATTGTCGCCGGCGGCGGGGATCCCGATCAGGTATCGGCCCTGGACAACTTCTGCTGGCCCGACCCCGTCGAATCACCTGACAACCCCGACGGAAGCTATAAGCTGGCCCAGCTCGTCAGGGCTGCCCGAGGTTTGTTCGACAGCTGTGTTGATTACGGTATACCCCTGATATCCGGAAAAGACTCCATGAAAAACGATGCGGTTACCGGCAACAAGAAAATTTCCGTGCGCCCGACCCTGCTCATCTCCATGATCGGGATCATCGAGGATGTCTGCAAGAGTGTGAGCACCGATTTCAAGCAGGAAGGGGACATCATCTACCTTATCGGAGAAACCGGTGAAGATCTGGGGGGCTCGAGCCTCGAAGCGCTCCATCAAAGCTGCTACGCGCAGGTCCCCGTACCCAGGCCCAACCAGGCCATGGAAACCTACCGAAGTCTCCACGCCGCCATGCAAAAGGGTTTGATCAGTTCAGCTCACGATCTGGCCGACGGAGGTCTGGCTGTCGCCCTCGCAGAGTCCTGCATCGGAGGGGAAAATGGCTGCAAAATCGACATAGAACATGTCCCCGGCAACGGGGGGCGAACGACAGAAAAGAAGCTCAGCACCTCCGCCGTACTTTTCTCGGAAACTCCCTCCCGGCTGCTCGTTTCCCTGCCCCCGAATCAGGAAGAGGAGTTTATCGAGGTTCTGGGAAATCAGGCGACTCGCCTTGGAACGGTAGAAAGCGGGCAGACATTGCAGGTAGACCGGGACGGAACAGAGGTCATGAGCCTTTGCCTGGAGGAGGCACGCCAATCCTTTGACAAGCCGAGGGGAGATGTATGGTAAACTGCTGTATCCTCACCGGCTATGGAATCAATGCCGACAGAGAACTTGCCGACGCTTTTGTCCGGGCCGGAGCGGAAACCGCATCAATCCACGTACAGGACCTGATTGAAAACGCCCGCCTCCTAGACAGTTTTCACATCCTCGCATTTCCCGGAGGGTTTTCTTTCGGTGACCATCTCGGATCCGGAAAGGTACTGGCGAACCTCTTCCGGCGAAACCTGAAAGAAGATTTGGACCGCTTCGTAGCCTCCGGCAAGGCGGTTATCGGGATATGCAACGGATTCCAGGCACTCGTAAAAATGGGACTCCTCCCCAATCTGGCAGGAAACTGGGAACAAGAGGTGTCCCTGGTACACAACGATCACGGACTCTTCGAAGATCGATGGGTCCCGCTGGTCTTTCCCTCCGATTCCAACTCCTTGTGGACCAAGGGGCTAAAGGAAACGGAATTGCCGATTCGAAACGGAGAAGGCCGCTTTGTTGTTCGCAGCGGAGACATCAGCCGGGGACTCCGGGACAAAGGCCTGGTTGCCGTGCAGTACAGAAAGAATCCCAACGGATCCCTGGAAGATATAGCCGGTATCAGCGATCCGAGCGGCCGGATTCTCGGACTCATGCCTCACCCGGAGGCATTCATCCGCGCAGAAGAACATCCCTCCTGGAATCAGAGGGAGCCCTCCCCCCACGAACCTTCGGGCCTTTCCCTCATCAAAAACGGGGTACTGTATGCGGCCGATCGGTTCGGCGTGTGAACCCTCAGCTTCGGGCAGCACCAGCAGCTTCAAACAGGACAACTCTCATTTGATTCATACCCCCTATGTTCGTATACTTTCAGTAGAACTATGTCTGAACCAATGCTCGTCGAAGCTGAAGTCTGGACGGTCGCCCGTACCGACCAGGGAAACGCAATCCTCATACGACCCAAAAATGCGGACGTAGCGGTACCTATATTCATCGCACAGCTCGAAACCCACTCGATTCTTATAGGACTCGGCCGCGTTCCGGTACAACGGCCTCTTACCCATGATCTCATCCTTTCCATTCTCGAAAGCATGGAAATCAGTGTCGGCCGGGTGGAAATCAACGATCTGAAAGAAGGCACGTTTTATGCGCGGCTTGTTCTCATGCGGAATAACGAGGAATACGTGATCGATGCACGGCCCTCGGACTCAATCGCTCTGGCGGTACGGGTGAAGTGCCCGATCTACATTTCGGAGACTGTTGTCGACGAGGCCAGTATTCCGATCGAGATGATCGGGGACCAGCCCCAGGCGGTAAATCCCATGGAAACCGATGAAGAAACAGGCCAACAGACCCCTGCCGGAACCGGTTTAGAAATCATGGAGGACGAGGAACAGGAATCGGAACAAGAACCGGAACATGAGGCCTTGGAACCCTCCTCGGAATCGAGCAAACTCGATCAATTGAAAAAGAAACTCGAGCAAGCTGTCGAGAACGAAAACTACGAAGAAGCGGCTCATTTGCGGGACCAAATCAACGAAATCGAAAATGGTCCCTCAATCTGAGGAGGTCATTTGAAATTTCCCGAACCGAAAAAACGCCGCAAGGGTACAGCCGTGCCCGTATCCGCATTGAGAAGCCAAGAAAGCGAAGGAGTCGGAGATTTTACCGATCTGCCGCGTTTCGCCCGTTGGTGCAGGCAGAGCGGACTCGAGGTCATTCAAATTCTTCCGGTAAACGACACCGGATATACAACATCGCCCTACAGCGCGATCAGCGCCTTTGCCCTCCACCCCCTCTATCTGCACATTCAATCCCTGCCCGGCGGAGAAACCGAAACCGGCGCGGTCCGGGGCTTAAAGGCGCTGGACAGCTCAAAAGGGGTATCCTACCGCGCGGTGCTGGCCGGAAAGCTCCGTATCGCAGAGCGTTTGTTCGAGCGTTTCGGTTCTCTCGACGAACAGGAACTCGACGAATGGATCGAAGGGCACCCCTGGATTCGCCCATATGCCGTCTACCGGGTACTCAAAGAACGCGCCTCCGATTCCTGGTGGCATGATTTTGGAAAATACAGCAGCCGGCCGGAGCAGGCAACCATAGATACCCTCTGGAATGAGCTCGCCCCCCGGACCAGATTCTTCTCCTGGCTGCAGATGCACCTGGATCGCCAGCTCACCGAAGCGGGAGCCGCCGTCAACGAGCTGGGTCTCCTTCTGAAGGGCGATATTCCGATCCTGATGAGCGAAGACAGTGCAGACGTATGGTATGACCGGGATCTATTCCGTCTTGATCTGAAGGCGGGCGCTCCACCCGACGGATTCAATGCAGGTGGACAGAATTGGGGATTTCCCCTGTATAACTGGGAATCAAAGGAAGAACAGATACTTAATTGGTGGCGTGCGCGGCTGCGTCAGGCCGAAAAATACTATCATGCCTATCGTCTCGATCATGTGCTCGGATTCTTCCGCATCTGGGGCATCCCGAAAAACGACCACAGCGCCGCTATGGGCCATTACTTGCCCGCAGCTCCGATCTCCGAAAATGAACTGATAAAGGCGGGGTTCGACAAAGGGAGGATCGTCTGGCTTTCGAGGCCCCACATCCCCGAAGGGGAGCTCATCGAAGAGCTGGGAGAGCACAGCGGTCAGGCAGCAAACAGCGTCCTCGAACGTGTGGAAAACGAAGACCTCTTTCGGTTCCACCCGGACCATGATTCGGAAGCAGCGATCCGGGAGCTCGGCCTCGACGAACAGGCTGAAAATGCTCTTCTTCTTAGGTACCGGGACCGCACACTCCTGCAGCTCGAAGACGGGAGTTTTGTACCGACCTGGTCGTTTCGTGAATCACGGGCCTGGCAGAACCTCTTCGAAGAGGAACGCCGAAAGCTCGAAAAGCTCATATTGAAAAAACATCAAGAGGGCGAGAAAAAATGGGAAAAGCAGGGACAGCGGCTGCTCGGCGCCCTGAGAGACGAGAGCGGAATGCTTGTCTGTGCCGAAGACCTCGGTTCTATTCCCCAGAGTGTGCCCCAGGTCCTCGAGACTCTCGATATTCTGAGCCTGAGGATCAACCGCTGGCATCGCCGCTATGAAGAACCGGGAGCTCCGGTGGTCCCACTCGAAGAGTACCCGGAACGGGCGGTAATCACCCTGTCGGTCCATGATACCAGCAGTCTTCGCGGCTGGTGGCTGGAAGAAACTGAGAAAGAAAGATTTTGGGAAAGCTTCGGATTTTCCGGTCCCCCCCCGCAGGAACTGGGAGGAGAAGATCAGGAAAAGATAATCCGAGCCGAATCAACAGCCCCCTCCCGTCTGTGCATCCTTCAGCTGCAGGACATCCTCGGAATGAATACCGATATTCGCCCCTCCGATCCCTCGGAGGAACAGATCAACCAGCCGGGAACGATGAATTCAAAGAACTGGAGTTACCGGATGCCGATAAACATCGAAAAGCTGCAGGAATATGACGAGTTCTCCTCGAAAATTCGGACCGCTTTGAAGCGTTGACCCCTATGGTCCGGCATCTATCTCCACGATCGGGGGCAGAAACCTTCGTTTACACAGCTTCCGGGAAGGTGGTATAACAGAACTATGGCATCACATCCTCTTCATATCAAATTGTCTGCATTTCCATCCGCCGCCGTCACCACTTCGGCGTGTAGTCTTCCGGCCCCCTATGCCTTTCACGTACGCCGCTCGGCCAGGGAACGGTACGGCTTTGATCTTTCTCTCTTCAAGCTCTCCGGATCAGTGATCTTTCCGGACTTTCGGGCCGCCCGGGAGTTTGCCGACCGAATCAACAAGGCCCTCGGGCCCGATGCACCCGACGACCGCTATGCCAGAGCCGGCGACATCAATGCCATGGGCCTGATGGACGAGATCTACCACCAGGTAATCGCAGAATACCGGCAAAGTTTGGTACCTGACTTCAACAAAAGAATTCTCGATACCCTCGAAAAAAAATATGGGGCCGAAGCGCTCCGGAAAACCCTGAAGGTATTCCAGGAGGAGTTTCCCTCTCCCGAGGTTGTTTCGGGCCGGCTGGAAACCGGAGATTTCCTCGAAGCGGTTCATGACGGGCTCTCAGGTGCGGAAATATGCCTGGAGGAGATGATTCTGATTGCCCTTGCCAATGAAAACCCGGCCTATACCCGCTACCGGGAGCTCTTCGACGACCATAGACTCCGAAAAGAAACCCGCTATCCACAAATACTCGAGTACCTTGAACAGACAGTCCGGGACCTTCCACCCTTCGGCCCGTCGGGAGAAGAGGCAATGGATCTTCTCTCGCTGCTGCGGATGCCGGCAAAAAAATCACCGGAGTCTATCAGCGGACAACTCAGGTTCATCAGCGAGCAGTGGGGCTTGCTGCTCGGCCCCTACCAGCAGCGGCTGCTGTCGGGTCTGGATTTTATTAGTGAAGAGGAAAAACCGGACTTCCCTCCCGGGCCCGGGCCAAGCCATGCTTACGACTACAGCGCCATGGACGAAGAGTACGAGGCCTACAGCCCCGACACGAAATGGATGCCCCGGGTAGTGATGATTGCCAAATCCACCCTGGTCTGGCTCGACCAGCTCTCCCGCTCATATAACCTGACAATCAAGCGTCTCGATCAGATTCCCAACGAAGAACTCGACCTGTTGGCCGAACAGGGTTTTACCACCCTCTGGCTCATCGGTCTGTGGCGCAGGAGCAAGGCCTCGAAGACTATCAAACAGCGATGCGGCAACCCGGAAGCCGAATCATCCGCCTACTCCCTGAACGACTACGAGATTTCCGAAGAGCTCGGCGGCTGGACGGCCCTGGACAACCTTCGCTATCGCTGCCGAATCCGGGGAATACACCTGGCCAGCGATATGGTTCCGAACCACACCGGCATCGACTCCAGCTGGGTCGTAAAACATCCGGACTGGTTCATTCAGCTTCCCCATTCACCCTACCCTTCCTACCGCTTCGAAAGCGAAAACCTCAGCGGAGACGACCGGGTACTGATTCAGATCGAAGACCATTACTACGACCGCAGCGATGCGGCTGTTGTCTTCAAGAGGACCGACACCTGGACCGGAGAGGAGCGCTACATTTACCATGGCAACGACGGGACCCACATGCCGTGGAACGACACAGCTCAGCTCGACTTCCTCAATCCTGAGGTGCGGGAAGCGGTAATCAATACGATCATCCATGTGGCCAGGAACTTTCCCGTCATCCGTTTCGATGCGGCCATGACCCTTGCCCGCCGGCATTTCCAGCGACTCTGGTTTCCCGAACCCGGCAGCGGAGGAGACATCCCCAGTCGTGCTGAATACGGAATGACCCGGGAAGAATTTATCCGCCGGATGCCCAAGGAGTTCTGGCGGGAGGTGGTCGACCGGATCGCCGCCGAAGCACCGGAGACCCTCCTGCTGGCCGAGGCTTTCTGGATGATGGAGGGGTATTTTGTCCGAACCCTCGGAATGCACCGTGTCTACAACAGCGCATTCATGAATATGCTCAAGGACGAAGAGAACGCCAAATTTCGGCTCACCCTGAAAAACACGCTCGAGTTCGATCCGCAGATCCTCGGGCGGTTTGTCAATTTCATGAATAACCCTGACGAAGAAACCGCCGTTCAACAGTTCGGAACCGGAGACAAGTACTTCGGAGTCTGTACGATGATGGTGACCCTGCCGGGCCTTCCCATGTTCGGACACGGCCAGATCGAGGGCTACGCCGAGAAATACGGCATGGAATACAGCAAGGCCTACTGGAACGAAGAACCGAATTACGGGCTCATCGAGCGCCACCGGAACGAGATCTTTCCGCTGATGCGAAACAGGGAGCTCTTTGCCGAATCGGGGGCCTTTACCCTCTATGACCTCTACCGGGAAAACGGAACGGTAGACGAAAACGTATTCGTCTATTCCAACATGGCCGAGGCTGAAGAAGACGCGCTTTCCGGAAAACGACGGGCATCGGCACTGGTAGTCTACAACAACAGCTATCATTCGAGCTCGGGCTGGATACATCACTCTACCGCCTTTGCACAGGAAACAAGCGGCGGCTCGAAAGAACTGTCCCGCCGCGATCTAACCGCCGGTCTCGGACTGCAGGGGGAAAGCGGTTCATACTGGGCCGCCCGGGAACAGCGTTCCGGCCTCTGGTTTCTCAAACGGACCGACGATACCCGGCAAAACGGCCTTCATCTCGAATTGGCCGGGTATCAGAGCCAGGTCTTCCTCGATATAACCGAGTATACAGAAGACCCCGACGGCACCATCAAGGCTCTTCACCAAAAACTCGACGGCGCCTGGGTAGAAGACCTGGAAACCGAACTGTTGAAACTCCGCTACTCGGTGGAACTCCCGCTGCTGGAAAAGTATCTTTCGACCGACCACATTGCCTCTTTCGCAGAAACCCTCCGGGAAAAAACGCCGGATTCTGAGTTGGAAGAGCAGCTCTGCCAAGCCCTCGATGCTCTCTCTATAGGTATGGACACAAAGCTGGAATGGGAAAGCGGACCGGGCGGGCGAAAGCTTCCCGGGGCACACAGTTATACCGAACCAACGGGGCCGAAGGTTTCCACAGAAGCCTCAGGCACTGCCTCAGCGGCTGGTTCCGGCAAAGCGGCTGGTTCCGGCAAAGCGGCAGGTTCCGGCGAAGCGGCTGGTTCGCCGGCCTCACCGGAGAGACCTGCAATCCGAAAACCGGAGTTGCCTCCTCTCGACTATCAGACTCTGGCGGCATCCTTTCTTATCGCGCGGCTTGCCCCGGCTATGGAGGCGGATTCACCTTTCGCCCAGACAACAGCCGGACAAACAGCAGCCACGGGAAGGGAAAACCCCTCTTTGCCAAAACAACTGCTTCTCCATGTTCTCGAGGATTCCCTCGGGTCACGGGAAAAGGCCGTACTCGCCCTGATTACCATCATTCCCTGTGCAGCGGCAGAAGAGGAGACCCAGCCCTCCCGCTCTGATGCCGAGTCCAACTCCGAGGCCGTTCCCGATGCCCGGAGCGCGGCAAAAGAGCCTCTCCTTTGCAGGGCCTTCCTCGAAAAACCGGAGGTCCGTATATTTCTGGGTATTCATCGGCACCGGGGAAAAATCTGGTACCGCAAGGAAACCATGGAACAGCTCATCATCCAGCGAGCCGCTTATCTCGGCGACCGCTCTTTTGACCGGGCCGCCCGGTTCATCAGATTGTCGGAAGAGGCGGGATTTCAACTGCCTGCTTTTCTTTCAGCAATGGAACAGCCGAAAACGGAACAGCCGAAAGAGTCTATCTCCAAAGCCGAAAAAGAGAACCGGAAACAGAAGCCCCGATCAGATCAGCATTCGTAAAGCTTTCTCGCAATCGGCATCCGGCGGCCGGTTCCGAAGGCCCTGGGAGAAATCTTGAGCACCGGCGGCGCCTGGCGCCGTTTGTATTCCGACCTTCCTACCAGAGCAATGATCTCTCCGACCAGCTCCCCGTCATAACCGGCTTCCACTATCTGAGAGCGGGTCTTGTTTTCCAGAAGGTAGAGTTCCAGAATCCGGTCAAGCAGATCGTAGGACGGCAGAGAGTCCTCATCCTTTTGATCAGGCCTCAGTTCAGCGGAAGGGGGCTTCTCCAGGATGCTCTCAGGGATAAGCTCCTCGTCCCGGTTAATGAAGCGGCACAGGGCATATACCTCGGTCTTGAAAAGATCCCCTATCACGGCAAGGCCCCCTGCCATATCCCCGTAGAGAGTACAGTAACCGGTAGCAAGTTCGGATTTATTCCCCGTCTCCAAAAGCAGGGAGAAAAATTTGTTGGACCAGGCCATCAGGAGGTTTCCCCGTATCCTGGCCTGGAGATTCTCTTCGGCCAGTCCAGGTTCCGTGTCTTTGAACCAGGGCTCCAGCGTCGCCATCATGCCCTGGAAACTCTCCTCTATAGGCATGACATGATAGTCGAGCCCGAGATTTTCCGCGAGCAGGCGGGCATCACTCTTGCTTCCTTCCGAGGAATAGCGGGAAGGTAGAGAAAATGCGGCAACATTTTGCGGCCCCACCGCACGGGCGGCCAGAACAGCCACCAGGGCGGAATCTATGCCTCCCGATAGTCCCAGATGAACCCGGGAGAATCCGCACTTTTTCAAATAGTCCCGGAGGCCGAGGACCAAAGCAGCTTCGACCATGTCCCAGCCTTCTTCGGGGGGTTCAGGCCACCGGCTTTCAGCCCACCGCCTTTCGCCGGCGGGGCTGCCTGTGGAAACACCGCTTCGACCGTCCCCTCGCTTGCCGTCCGTTCCGGCGAGCTCGATGACGGCAAGCTCCTCTTCGAAAGCCCTTCCCAGATGTATCAACCTGCCCTGAGCATCGGTTGCCATCGAGCGTCCATCGAAGATAAGGCTGTCGTTCCCCCCGACCATATTCACATACACCACCTCAGCGCCGGACCGTTTTCCGATTCTCGAAAGAAGTGAATAGCGGAGCTGATGCTTCCCCCGGTAATAGGGCGAAGCCGATGGAGCAAGTATGAGATCCGCTCCGAGATCCAAGAGATCACGTACCGGATCCACCGGATACCGGAGCCCGGGCTCAACTTCCTGCTCCCACCACAGGTCTTCACACACAGCAATACCGATTCGGCGTCCGCCAAACTCGAAAACCGTCCGTTCGGATGCCGGCTCGAAATAGCGGGTCTCGTCGAAAACGTCATAGGTGGGCAGGAGGGTTTTATTCTGAACATGCAGGACCTGTCCATCCGAGAGCAGAGCTGCAGCATTCCGAAGGGCCTTGCCGCCGCTCTCTCGATTCCGATCGACATAACCTACCACCACAGCGATCCCGGACGGTGCTTCCCGCTGGACTCTCCTGAGAGCACTCAGACTTCCGGTAACAAAGGCGTCGTGGTCCAACAGATCCATCGGCGGATATCCGCAAATACTGAGTTCGGGAAACACTATGAGCTCGGCCTCGAGCTCCTTGGCCTTCTGAATCTTCTCGAGAACCAATTCGGTATTTTTTTCGAAGTCACCAACTGTAGTATTTATCTGCCCGATCGCTGTCCTCATAGAACCACCACCTCCGCGAAAACCATACCATAATCCGAAATTCCTTGCTATTGACCGGTGCCCATCGTGAGAGTAGTATCGGAACCATGCCGAACAGGATCTTCGTAGTTGATCAGAACACCGCTGTAGGTCAGGCTATCGTTCGTGGATTTCTGGACAGAGACCATGCGGTAGCATCGATAATAACCACCGGCAGCGATTCACCCCAGCCGGAGGAAACCCAATCCGATTCTCAGCAGCACCGATACAGCCGGATTCTCTGGAACCGTTCCAGCCAGGTATCGGTACACTCTGCTGTCCTGGCCGCCGTCAACAGTATCGGAGAACCGGATAAAACAGTTCTCGTTTATTCACCCGGAAACGCTGCCGAGCAGTTTCACGAATTGAGCGCCTCCGGTGTCAGCAAGGTATGCGACGGAGAGATCCGGGGCCCGGTTTTGATGTTCCGGGAACTGCTGCGAACCCTTCTCCGTTCAGGAGGGGGGAAACTGGGCATTGTTCTGCACCGGCAGCAGGAACAGATCAGTACGATGGAAGCGGCTGCATTAGGGGCACTCAGGGAAGCGGCAACCTCCCTGTTCCCCCAATACCAGGGAACATCCCTCTTCATCTATGGATTCGATTCAGTCGGCACAGATCCGGCCGAGCTCGCCTCTTCCGTAGTTGAAACCCTCGCCGAGGGGAAAAGGCGTTCGGCCTTTCGCTGGCAGCGCAGCGGAAATCAGGCAGGCTTTCAGTCGGCTCTTACCGGCATCTCGAGAGTCTTCCAGAAAGAAAAGGAGAACGAAGAATAAATGAAGGTATGGATCAAGTTTATCATCGGAGCTGCAGCAGGAATTCTTCTATCTACAGTAATAGAGGGAGAGACGGCCCGCCGGGTAGTAACCTATCTGCAGGAGCTGATCATCAACATCGGCCGTTACGCACTCTTTCCGCTCATCTTCTTCTCTCTCGCTTCGGCTGTTTCCGAACTCCGTCACGACGGCCGTTTCGTCTGGACCTACATGAGGATCGGTTTCTACCTCATCCTGACTGCCGGCGTACTCTCTATACTCGGCACACTTACCGTTCTCCTCTTTTCTCCTGAACGGGTACCTATCATCATTGAATCCCAAAAAGCCCTTGCTCTCCCCGGAATTCAGGAGACCCTGCTCGGATTATTCCCCCGGAATCTCTTCCAGACATTTATTCCCGGGGCGAACAACCTTCTGCCGATTGTTCTCCTGGCGGTCCTGATTGGTGCCCATTTCACCTACGATTCTCTGTCCACCAGGCCGTCTATCGACTTATTCGATTCGCTTTCGAGGGTTTTCTACCGGCTGAACGCCTTTTTCGTAGAAATCATCGGAGTGGCTGTACTTGTTCTCGGATTGTATTTCGTCATGAATCTGAAAAGTATCGAGGAGATCGGCCTGTTCCGGCAGCTGATCATCGTGCTCATCGTAGATACGGCGATCGTTCTCTTCGTGCTGTATCCGGTCCTCTACTGGCTCTTCGCCCGGAAAAAGGGCCATCCGTTCAAATGGATTTTCGGTTTGCTCGGTCCTGCAATCGCCGGCTTTTTGTCGGGAGACATGTACTTCAGCACCGGCATACTGGTTCGTCACGGAAACGAAAATCTCGGCGTTCCCCGCAGTATTGGGTCTCCTGTCTATTCGAGTTTCGCTTTCTTCGGCAGGGCCGGTACGGCTATGATTACAACCATCGCCTTTGTGGTCATTTTCCGTTCGTATTCGAGCCTGGATATCCGTTTCATGGAGCTGCTGTGGATTATGGTGATGGGTTTCGCCCTTTCCTTCGCCCTCGGGACCATGCCGGGAATGGGAGCAATTGTTGCGGTCTCCTTTCTCTGTTCCGCCTATGGACGGGGACTCGAAGACGGCTACCTCATTATGCAGCCGATCGCTCCGCTGCTGATGAGCTTCGGCACCCTGATCGATGTGATGACCGCAGGGTTCATCTCCCAGCTCATTGCGAAAAACGAGGGGATAGCCAGGGAAGTCGACATCGGCGATTATGCCTAGGATACTCAGGATGGCCGGAAACAGCCGGCAGGCGGCTTTTTAGTCTCGGGTTTCACCTTCCCCGTTTCCCTCTCCGCCTTCCCCGCCGAGGTTGAAACGGAGGGTCATCAAAGCATCCACCATCATCTGATCATAGAAGGGCACATCCTCCCCGTCCCAAAAGTGAAAGACCGGCGGGTAGAACTCGGTCCGAAAACCCAGCGCAATGCTCCGATTGAGTTTCCACCGCATTGAAAAACCGAGTTCCGGGTACAAAAAGCGCAGAGAGCCGAATAGATAGCTTGTCATATCGCTCCGCATAGATTCTCCCGCATCATAGGCAACGAGGGGAACGCGGAGCAAAAAAGAGGGGCCCGCCTCGCCGGAAAGGACCAGGTTCTCGTTCAGGGGAAAATCGAAGACTATAGGGGTTTTCAAGAGCATAGCGAGTACATAAAAGGCATCCTTGTCCTCGATCCCGGCCGGAACCGCCCGGCTGCCGGTGTACAGATAATCGGTACCAAACACCTTGAGCCCGGGCTGAAGCAGAAACCCGTTTTCGAAATCCAGAGGCACCGTTAGCCCCAGGGTATTCAGAATAGGGCTGGGGGTACTGCTGGATTGGTAATCTCCCCCTTCGTATTTACCGAGCCAGAGCAGACCATACTCTGCTTCGAGAGCATCCACAGTCAGAGAGGAAACAGCAGCTGCAGAGGAGAACAGAAGAAGCAGGGCTATTATCACTGAGAAAAGAAAGCGCTTCACAAAAGTACTATACCACATCAAGGCATAATGATCACGAAACCGGCCCGTCCCACCTGCGGAAACCGCTGCTCTTCCCAGGAGACGAGAATCCGTTTTCCCAAACTCACCGGCTCGAGGTAGCGGCCCTCTTCGGGCAGCCTGGGCAGCTCGAGGGCCCGGACAGAACCCCTCGATGCGGAGGCAATGGGATCCTGGAGGTAAAGGGTGTTTCCTTCCGGCAAGATACAGCCGTATTCATCGATATAGGCATGACGAAGCATTCTGTCCGAATCCTTTTCGGGGCGGAAGGACTGCGCATACCGCTGCGCCCCTTCCATATCAGGGCGGTGCAGCTTAACCAGGTATTCAGAGGGAGAAGTCCCTGCATCCTCGGCCGCACGTTCTACCAATACCTGAAGCTCCGGCGGTGCCATCGAGAGGGGCGATGGATAGGCCGCCTCTTGCAGCCTTTCGAAAGAGACCTCCCGAAAGCCGTCTCCTGCCGGATCATAACGGGTGTAGCGGAAACTGCTCTCCTCCCTGCCGCTCTGTTTCCAGGTAATGTAGATATCCTGCGACGGTGCTGATTGAAGGGCAACCGCCTGGTAGGAAGTCAAAGCGATATCAGTTATACCTTGGAGGGGAAGAATTTCCGGACTCTGTTCCGGGTTCGCCTCTTCCCGCAGATCGAGTGCATGCAGAGAAACACCTTTGCTCGTCGACGGCCGGGAATAATAACTGTCCTTGTAAGCGCTGAAATAAATGCGGCTGCCGCTGCGCACAGGACTGCTGAAAGTCCTTCCGTCTACACCACTGCTTCCCCGCAAAAGCCGGAAGGCAAGTTCATTACCGGAAGAACCGGGCAGTTCGAGTTGAAACACTCCCACCGTATTGGCAAAAAGATAAAGCCTGCCGTTTGTGTTGTACCAGGAGCGAACCAGCACCTGATTCATCCAGGGACGGAACTCAACCTTTTCCATCTTTCCCGCAGCACGGTCGAATCCCTCGATTCGACGCGGACCGTCTTCCTCGAGCAGATACACGACCGCTTCGGCAGGTTGTTGTTTTCCTTCCTGCTCCAGGCTGCCGGGTGCTGTGCCTGTGCCTGTGCCTGTGCCTGCGCCTGTGCCTGCGCCGGAGGCCGGCTCGCCGCCGCGACCCTCCCTGCCTTGACCTTCTGCAGCGGTTTCATCCCCGGCGGGTCCGGCTTCCAGGGGAGCCTGAGCGTTCCTGCCGGAACAGGAAGCTAAGAAAATCAACGAGAGAACAATAAGAAAAATGGTACAGAGAGCAAGGAGAAGATGCCGGGGTGGCGGTACCGGCCTGTTCGGCTTTCTTCCAGTACGCAAATCCCCTCCTGTGAACAATTAATAGCTCTTTGCGAACACCGCTACCTGAGCAGCAGGTTTTCCGCAGACTACACAACTACCGGGGTCCCGGGGCTGGTCAAAGGGAATTACCCGGATGGTTGCCCTGGTATCCTCTTTCACCTTCGCCTCGCATTCAGCAGAACCGCACCAGGAGGCATAGACGAATCCGCCGTCCCCTTCGAAATAGCCGGTAAAATCCTGATAATTGCTTATCTTCCTGGTGTTCTCTTCACGAAAGGCGAGTGCACGCTCGAAAAGGTTTTTCTGGATCGATTCGAGGAGCTCAGCCACCTGCTCGGCAACCTGATCGCTCGGGACCTGAGTCTTCTCTCCAGTATCCCGGCGGACGAGTACCACCATGTCTTTTTCCATGTCCCGGGGACCGATCTCAACTCGGACCGGCACTCCAACCATTTCCCATTCGGCAAACTTCCAGCCGGGCGAGTTCTGTTCATCCCGATCGAGAACCGTCCGGAAACGTCCGGTCAGCCGGCTTTCGACCTTTTCGGCAAAAGCCATAACCTGGTCCCGGGTAGCATTCTTGAAGATGGGAACGATCGCTACCTCGGTAGAAGCAAGCTTCGGAGGCAGCACCAGTCCCTTGTCGTCTGAGTGGGTCATGATCAGGGCCCCCACCAGGCGGGTGGAAACACCCCAGGAAGTCGCCCACACATGATCGAGGTTGCCTTCTGTGTTTTGAAAGGTAACCTCAAAGGCTTTGGCAAAGTTCTGCCCGAGAAAGTGGGAAGTGCCTGCCTGCAGGGCCTTTCGGTCCTGCATCATCGCCTCGATGGAATAGGTGGTAACAGCACCGGCAAACTTTTCCGACTCGGACTTGGCCCCGGTCAGGACCGGCATAGCCATATAATCTTCGGCAAATCGCCGGTACACCTCGAGCATTCGGAGGGTCTCCTGTTGGGCCTCCTCTTTGTCTGCATGAGCGGTATGCCCTTCCTGCCAGAGGAATTCAGAGGTCCGGAGAAAGAGCCGGGTTCGCTTTTCCCAGCGCAGGACATTGGCCCACTGATTGATCAAGAGGGGAAGGTCCCGGTAGGATTGGATCCACTTCTTATACATGCTCCAGATGATGGTTTCCGAGGTGGGCCGGAGAACAAGGGGTTCCTCCAGTTCTTCTCCGCCGCCGTGAGTAACCACCGCCAATTCGGGAGAAAAGCCTTCGATATGCTCGGCTTCCTTGTGGATAAAACTCTCAGGGATTAAAAGGGGGAAATAAGCATTGGTGTGCCCGGTTTCCTTGAACATATCGTCGAGGGCCCGCTGCATTCGCTCCCAGAGGGCATAACCCCGGGGCCGTATTACCATACAGCCTTTTACCGGTGAATAATCGGCAAGTTTGGCCTTGAGGACGATATCTATGTACCAATCGGAATAATTTTTGCTTCTTGGGGTTATGTGCTCAGCCATGTATTCTCTATCTACGTCTCAGGTTCGGGATGATATTAAGCGCTGAGCCATACTACCTGGTGCGCAAACGGATGTCAAGAAAAGGATACGGTTTCGACCATATAGCGAACATCGGGGCCGCCTTCCTGGTCAACCAGCTTTTCAATGACGAAAACAAGACCTTCCTCATCCGGAGTCATAAAGATCTTGCGGAGACGGTACTCCATTATCCCGGGCCGATAATAATCCGGCCGGCCGATGGTATAGGTCCTTACCTTTCCCAGCCGGTTGAGACGTAGCTGTAGGTGAAAGGCCGCACTCGGGTTGTTTTCTTTGCCTTTGCTGTCCTGAACCAGGGTCACGGTGTAGGATGTGTCAGTAGGGAAATCCCGGAACTCAATTCGGCTTTTCGGTTCTTCACCGTTGGTCAAAAGGTATACAGGCCTCCCTGTCAGGAGGTGATTTACCCGGTAGCGTTCAATCATCGGAGAACTCTTGCGAAGCAGGGTATACAACGCTCCGCTCCCTTCCTGACCCGTTTCCACCGGTATGGAGTATGTTTCTTTTTTCACTCCGGAGGAAGCAAAACTGTTTTTCGATACATCGACTGTATAAAGCTCGGCATAAGGCTTGCCGTCGGAATCTCCCACTCCATACTGCCCGAAGAGGAAATAGTTCCCATCCCGGGAAAAGCCGAGATTAAC
>JAIPGG010000044.1 GCA_021736255.1 Spirochaetales bacterium
ACACCATGACAGCAGAAAACCCTTCCACAGACTCCATGACCGCCTTGCACCCTCGATTCATCGCGGACACCGATCTGTCGGAGTTCGATCCGCATCTTGAAAACCGAAACCAGATCCTTCACCAATTCCCGGAAATCGACTCGGGAATCAGCGGTAAAGAAAAACATCACCTTATCCTCCCCTAAAAGGTAATGGGAGGAAACAAGTTTCATATCCAAATTGTGCTCTTTGATTTTCTTGCGGCAGATCTCGAAGGCTTCTTCTTCCTTTTCGAGATTTTCCCGGTAGATTTCCAAATCTTCTTCGCCGGCGACACGATCGATAGGATAAACATCCTCATCGGAATATTCCTCGCGGCTTTCCACAGAACCGAGCACCTTCCCCATATCGAGACCGTAGCGGGTGGGAACGATAACCATGGCAGCGTGTTCGAGAGCTTCTTCTCCAGACCATACACATATCTGTGTTTCACTCGAATGAAGAATCTTCACCCGATAATATGTCGTGCCGTTCGTATCGGTGGCAGCTGCAGTTTCAGCAGTTTCATGATCACTCATATCTATTCAACTCCTCCTGTTTTCTAGGTAACCAAATCGACCAGCAAGCCGTAAATCTCCTCGATTTTTTTCAACAGATCGAGCTGCCGGCGTTGGTTCTGCAGAATGCCTTCGGCCAGCTCATCGAGTTTTTTGTCGATTACACGCACAAGGGTATGCTTTTTTGCCTTAAGGGGATTCAGGCTGCTACGCTTCTGTTCTACTTCAAAACTCCGGGCAAGAACGTAGCGCATGAACGAGCGAACTGCTTTTTTATATTCCCGTATTTCAGTAATGGTGGGATTTCCCTTGAGCCGTTCTCCCAGACTGTGGACCTCATCGAGCATCTGTTCGACAGGAGCATGGGAATCAATGGCTGAAGCATTGAGTCCGGCGTCCGCCTTTTCTGCTTCCGTTAATTCCGCCTCTTCCAGACGAGAAGAAAAAATCGATGGCTTCCATTTGGGTTTTTCGCTTTTCTTGCGCTTGCCTTCACGTGGACGGTAATAGCCTGATCCTCCAACATGATCAATGGGATCCATTTTTCTCCTGCGAAGCTCTCTGAGAGGAATCCACTAGTGAGCGGATACTGCGTTTGAGGGGTGGACGTTGACTCTGCTGGGGAGCCCCGGATCGGCGTATTCGACGAATTTCTTCTACGGCTTTATTCGATACAAGACTATTCCCGTTGAAAATCACCCCTTCTTCCAGTACGAGCCGCGGGGTAGTAATATCACCGATAACCATCCCCGAAGATAGGATAATAACCTTCTGGTCGGCATTGATATCACCCTTGACCACTCCCCCAATAACAACTGTCTCGGCCTGAATCGAAGACTCCGCCCGGCCGTTCCTGCCGATAAACACGGTACCGGTTGCCTCAATGGTGCCGCTGAAATCACCGTCTATACGCAGGAGTCCGGATACATGAACATCCCCGGACATACTCGATCCTTCACCTACGATGGAATTTATATATGATAAATCACCTGTTAGTTCATCACTCATGCTGCGTTTCCCCGATCTGAATCTTTGTAAGTTTCTTGGTTAGACTAACGAAAATCGACAGGTTCGGCAAGGTTGGTAGAAATATTGAGATATTTGTTCGGATCCACGACCTGTGAACCAATACGGACTTCGTAGTGGAGATGCGGTCCCGTAGAGAGACCGCTGTTACCCATAGCGCCGATTACTTCTCCACGTTCGACATCCTGCCCCTTGCGGACATCGATACGCTGCATGTGGGCATAGCGGGTATAAAAACCGTATTTGTGACGGATAATGATAAAATTTCCGAAGCCGTTGTAATCATAATCGATCTTAACTACTTTCCCATTGGCGGTTGCAACAATGGGCACTCCATATCCAAAGGCGATATCCATTCCTTTATGCAGATACCACTGACCGGTAAACGGATGAGAAGCCGGGCCGAATTCCTGTGTGACCCTGCCACGAACCCCCTTCAGAGGCCATAGACTGGGAATATCAACCATCAGTTCCCGATGAGACATCAGAACGCTCGATATCTCTCCTAGAGGTTCAACAGCATCCTCGAGATAGCTGCTGAGCCGTTTCAGGTCCTCTATCTCCCGGAGACTGTCCGAGTCCACCTGTTCAACCCCGAAAAGGGCGGACAAATCACCGTCCGATGGATTCATATTCTGTTCTCGATTATCTTCGATGCCGAGAACATTCAAGGTATTGCTCAAGGTCCGCTCAAACACACCGGCAACATCCTGAAGGTCTTGGACTTCTTCCCGAAGCTGCTCCAGGGAAGCCTCAGTGCTCTGCAGTTTTCGGCTTCTTTCATCCAAAAGCCGGTGAGTACCTGTATAATTTGAAGAAAGCCCGAAAAAGGCAACCAAAACTACCGCAAGGAGAGCGCCTATGGAAACAAGTGAAAAAACAGATATTTGAAAATTGAAAATTTTCTTTTCAGAATGGGGGATGAGCATTACGGTGAACTTTTGCCGACCGCCCATGTACACGCCCCGAAATATTCGGAAGAAAAAGGAGCCGATAAACCGGAATACCGACAAAAGCGCATTCATAGCTCTCGATTCCATTTTTTTATAGGTCTTTACAGGTGACACCTTCACTCCTGTACACAGTATCGGCAGAGATTAAACTGTGCTAAACCTACCATGAGCCTCAGTCTTTGTCAAATGTTTAGAATATTGACGGTGCCCCTCCGCTGTGCTATAGTACCGAACAAGATCTTCTCCTTCAAACGGGAAAATCAATCTCACAGTCATGGACACGAAACTATTATGCGATATTTTGACACACATGCGCACATTGGCCTCATCAACGAAGACCCGATTGAGCAGCTCATCATTGTCCAGGAAGCGAAGCAGTCAGGAGTAGAGGGGATCGTCAGTATTTGTAACAGTCTGAGTGATTTTTTTGATGTATATGAAAACCTAAAAACAGCTACCCATGTCTATCACGGAGTAGGCGTATCTCCTTCGGAAGTGGCCCATCCGGGTAAAGACTGGGAAATGAAGGTGCACCAGGGCGCCGCTATGGAGCGCGTGGTCGCCATCGGAGAGATAGGACTCGATTACTATCGAAAATTCGGGGACAAAAATTCACAGATCGAACTGTTTATTCATCAGCTCGAGATCGCCGAGAAACTCAACAAGCCTGTAGTCATTCACAACCGTGAAGCAGGCAAGGATGTACTCGAAATTCTACGGGAAAAAATTCCCGAACGCGGCGGTGTTCTCCACTGTTACTCCGAAGATTGGGAGTATGCCCAAAAAGCTCTCGAACTCGATCTGTACATCTCCTTTGCAGGAAATGTAACCTATCGAAACGCACGGAATCTTCACGAAACAGCAAAAAACATGCCTATCGAGAGGATGTTGATCGAAACGGAAAGTCCCTTCATGGTTCCCTCAACCTACCGGGGAAAGAGGAACCGCCCGTCCTATATACATGCCACGGCTACTGCACTGGCAGAGATCCGCGAAGAATCGGAAGAGACGATCAGCGAACAACTTTACGAGAATGCCAAGCGCTTTTTCGGCATTTGAGGCAGACAACCCGGTCAACGGATATTCTTCACTCATTCATCCTATCCAAGCAGGTTCACTCCGCGTTTCGGGAAATATCTTTCTTGCACCGGTAGCCGGTTATTCCGACCGGGCCTTTCGCCGCCTCTGCCGGGAAGCAGGGGCTTACCTCACCTTTACCGAGATGGTCTCTCTCGAAGCGCTGGCCCGGGGAAGCGAGGGAAGCCTTTCCCTGCTCAAAGCTGCGGAGGGAGAGAGGCCCCGGGCTGTCCAGGTTTTTGCCGGCTCTCCACAGGTCATAGAACCGGCCTGGAAGATGATCCGGCGCAGAACCGAGGAGCTTGTCGAGGACTTCGACCTGGTAGATCTGAATTGCGGCTGCCCGGTGCCGAAGGTGGTCAAGTCCGGTGCCGGGGCTGCGCTGATGCAAGACCCTGACCGACTCTCAGAGATCGTTGCCGCTCTTTCGGAATCAACAGACAAACCGGTTTCGGTCAAACTCAGATCCGGCTGGGATGAAGGTTCAATCACCTACCTTGAGGCTGCAAAAGCCGCTGTCCGTTCAGGAGCACAGATGATAACCCTGCATCCCCGTACCCGGAAACAGGGCTATTCCGGTGCTGCAGACTGGTCTCTGATTCGACGCCTGAAAGACGAATCGGAGGTACCTGTAATCGGATCGGGAGATGTAACGGATCCCGATTCCGCCCGAAGACTCCTGACGGAAACCGGTTGTGACGGGATCATGATTGCCCGGGGTGCTTTCGGGGACCCGCTGCTTTTTCAAAGGATTCGCGACACCCTCGACCCAAGCCCCGACACAAAAAGCGGGCAAGGGGCCGCCGGAGAGGCAGGTACCTCCGGAGAATCAAGGGCCGATCCTGCCATAGAGGGGTATCCGGCCTCCCGCCTTTCTATAGCCCTGAAACACATCGATCTGGCAGTCTTCTACCTCGGAAAAGAGCGGGCAGGCAAGGAATTGAAAAAACACCTCGCCGCTTATGTGAAGGGAATTCCTGGAGCGGCCGCCTTTCGCGACCGTTTGGTTCGTGCCGCCGGCCCCGAAGAATACCGACTAATACTGCATGAAATCCTTGCACATGCTTCCGAAATTCCTTCTCCTCCCCCGGGGCGGGTTGACTGAGCTCGATTCTCGGTGGTATACACTGTCTGTGGAGACCGATTCACTTCAGGATTCCTGTGGTGTAGTGGGCATCTACTCACCGGAACCGATCAACATACCAAGCAACCTCTTTTTCCCCCTCTTTGCATTACAGCACCGCGGTCAGGAAAGTGCAGGTATCAGCTACATGAAGGACAACCGGCTCGTAACCTACAAAGACGTAGGTATGGTAGGAACGGTCCTCTCTCGATATTTGGAACGGGAACGGTACTCAACCGTAGGGATTGGCCACGTACGATACTCCACTCAGGGTGGAAACAAGCTGGAAAATGCTCAACCTATGGCCGTATCCTGCAATAAGGGTGAAATTGCTCTTGCCCACAATGGAAATATCTCGAACTCCCGGCAATTGAAGGCTGAACTTTTCGAAGAAGGATCGATCTTCCAGAGTACCGGGGATTCCGAGCTGATTCTTCACCTCCTTTCCCGCTCGAGAGAAAGTGATTTCTATCATGCTCTTGCAGAGGTGCTGCCCCGCCTCGAAGGCGCCTTTAGTATTGCCATGATTCACAACGGGAGCCTCCTTGCCATCCGGGATCCGCGGGGATTTCGTCCTCTTTATGTGGGCTGGAAGGGGGATATGGTAGTTACCGCCTCCGAGACCTGCGCCCTCGATATCCTCAAGGTGGATGAGTTTCGCGAGGTCCAGCCCGGAGAGATCGTTATTGCAGATGAAAACGGTGTCCGTTCCGAGAGAATCTCCGAACCGAAACCTCAGAGCAGGTGTGTCTTCGAACTCATCTATTTTGCCCGGCCGGATTCGCAAGTCTTTGGAGAATCTGTTCACCTTACCCGGAAACGGATTGGGGCGGCCCTTGCCACGAACGAAACAGTTTCCGCGGATCTCGTATTACCGGTCCCTGATTCGGGGAACAGCGCTGCACTCGGGTTTGCCGAAGCATCAGGGCTGCCGCTGGAACTCGGCCTTACTCGAAATCATTACTCGGGGCGTTCCTTTATCATGCCGACGACCGCCGAACGGGAACTCATGGTTCGGATGAAGCTGCATCCCATACGAGAGGCCATTCGGGACAAACGGCTCATTCTGATTGACGACTCCCTCGTGCGGGGAACGACCTCCCGTATTCTGGTAACCATGCTCAAAGAGGCCGGTGCTGCAGAAATTCATCTGCGCCTTGCCTCTCCAGAGATCATCTGGCCTTGTTTTTTCGGAATCGACATTCCTACCCGGGAGGAGCTGATCTCCAATCATATGGATCCCGGGGAAATAGCCGGCCATATCGGTGCCGATTCGGTCCGCTTTCTAACGATAGAAGAGCTCAAGTCCAGTCTCGACGAGCCGAACTCGTACTGTTTCGCCTGTTTTTCCGGCAACTATCCGATTCCCGTCGAATCAGGACAGCCCCCCGGAGTCGGATGAAAACCCTTCGGGAAGTTATCCAATTCCAACTTGGCACCCCCGGCATGGCGCAGTTCAGATAGGTGGAGAAAAAATGGGTTTAGATTACGAACAGTCAGGTGTGAATATACGAAAAGGAGAGGAATTTGCAGAATTCCTCGGGTCATTAAACTCTCCGAGTATGGGGAGTATCGGCGGATTCGGCGGAAGTGTATCGCTGCCGACCTACCGCTACAAAGCACCCCGTCTGGTAAGCACTACCGACGGAGTAGGCACCAAACTTCTCGTTGCAATGAAGCTCGCTCGTTTCGACACGGTCGGCATCGATCTGGTTGCTATGAACGTGAATGATCTGATTGCCTGTGGAGCAGAGCCGATAAGTTTTCTTGATTACATCGCAGTCCACGAGGTAGACCGGTCCCTGCTTGACCCGCTCGTTCGGGGCATACTCACAGGCTGCCAACAGGCCGACTGTACCCTGGCAGGCGGCGAGACTGCCGAGATGCCGGATCTCTACCCAAAAGGTCATTTCGATTTAGCCGGCTTCTGCACAGGACTGGTGGAAGAAAATGAAATGCTTCCAAAACTCGAGGAAATGAAAAAGGGAGATCGTCTTTACGGCCTGCCTTCTTCCGGCATTCACTCCAACGGCCTGAGCCTTGCTCGAAAGGCGGCGCCTGAAGACGATCATAAGCTCTGGGAGCTCATGCTCGAACCCACAAAAATCTATGTACGAGAGATTCGTTCCCTCCTGAAGACAGGGGGGCTGCTCGGAATCGCACATATAACCGGAGGCGGCATTCCGGGAAATCTGCCCCGGATTCTTCCGAAACACCTGGAATACCGGCTGGAGGGCAGCTGGGAGATACCGGAAATCTTCGAACGTCTCCGTGCAGCAGGTCAAATCGATCAAAAAGAGATGGAGCGTGTTTTCAACATGGGAATCGGAATGATTCTGGTGGTAAAACAACAAGAGGCAAGCAGGATCGAGAAAACAGCAAAACAGGAAGCTATCCCTCTTATCCATTTGGGAGAACTGGTTCATGGCTAAAGCGGCCTTTCTGGCTTCCGGAAACGGCTCAAACTTCCAAGCAATCTGCGAAGCCATGGAAAACACATCTCATCAGCCGGTTGTTCTCATATATGACAGGAAAAATGCAAAGGTGCCCGAGAGGGCCCGCGAACTCGAGGTGGCGAGCAGGTATGTGCCCTATGCCGGAAGAAGTCGGGAAAAAGCAGAGGAGACAATCCTGGAGATTCTCGATTTTTTTAACCCCGATCTGATTGTACTTGCAGGTTTCATGAGAATTCTTACCGAGAAGGTTATTTCCCGCTATGAGGGACGGATCATAAACATTCACCCTTCTCTTCTCCCTGCATATCCGGGCACTCGCGGTATAGAAGAGAGCTACCTTTCCGACGACAAGGAACTGGGCATCACTATTCACCTGGTTGACGAAGGTCTGGACAGCGGAACGATCCTGAAGCAGGTTTCCTTTCGGCGAGAGGGCACTGAAACTCTTTCAGAAATCGAGGAGCGGATACACACCCTTGAACATACCTGGTATCCGCGGGTAGTATTGGAATTGCTCGATCAGATCGAAACGGAAGCAACTGGGAGGTAATGACTTGTGAGAGTCCTGATAATCGGATCCGGGGCAAGAGAACACGCCCTTACCTGGGCCTTTTCCCGCAGCAAAAGGATTTCCGAACTGTGTGTAGCACCCGGCAATGCAGGAACCGGAGAACTGGCAAAAAATTTACCCGATATAGATCCGCTCGATACCTCCGCAATCATTCGAACCTGCAGAGAATGCAAGATCACCGTTGTTTTCATCGGTCCTGAAGCACCTCTGGCAGCCGGTCTGGTGGACGAACTCGAAGCCGAGGGTATACCGGCAATAGGCCCCGGTCGATCCGCTGCCCGGCTTGAAACAAGTAAAGCCTTTGCAAAATCTTTTATGCAGAGAAATGGAGTCCCTACCGCCGGATACCGGGAATTCAGCGAGAGTGAGGGTTTTGATTCCTATATCAAGACGGTAAATGGACGGATAGTTCTCAAAAAAAGCGGGCTTGCAGGCGGCAAGGGGGTACTGGAAACCTCAGACAAGGATGAGGCTCTATCCTTCGGCCGGAAGGTCCTGAAAGACGACCATTTGGTAGTCGAGGAATTTCTGAGCGGTTACGAGATATCGGTTTTTACCCTCCTTGACGGGAACAGTTATCTCATGCTCCCGCACTGCGCCGACTTCAAGAAAGCAGGAGAGGGGGATACCGGCCCAAACACAGGAGGCATGGGAGCAATTTGCCCTGTACCATGGGTCGAAAACGATCTTGTTGAAGATATCAGGCGGGAAATCATCGAACCGACTTTCGATGGTATACGGCAGGAGGGATTACTGTACCGGGGCGTGCTCTATTTTGGTTTAATGATAACCGAGAACGGCCCGCGGGTTCTTGAATACAATGTGCGCCTGGGAGACCCGGAAACCCAGGTATTGCTTCCCTCGATACGGAGTGATTTCGGGGATTTGACCGACTCAATACTCGAGGGGAATCTTTCAAGCTTTCCGCTCAGCCTCTCAGACAAGTCTTTTATAGGTGTAGTGGTAGCAAGCAAAGGGTATCCCGGAAAATACGAAAAAGGAAAACAGGTAAAAGCTCTCCCCTCCGTATCCGAGAAAGAAGCCCTGCTTTTTCACGCATCAACACAGCTGGATGATCAGAACAACATTATCACCGGCGGAGGGCGCTGTTTTACCGTTGTAGGCAGGGGTACCAACTACGTAAAAGCCAACCAGCATGCATACCGGAATGCCGAACAAATCGTGTTCGACGGAGCCTGGTTTCGTTCGGATATCGGTCAAAAATTCTTTATGGAAGGATAAAGCCAGCCGGGGCCGGAGCAGGCCTCTATGCTTTTTTCCACATGTTTCGACCCACTACCTACACATTACCGAGCACTTCCCGGATTTTATAGAGAAGTATTCCCCCTGCAACGGAAACATTCAGTGAATCCACATGTCCTTGTGTCGGAATCGATATATGCTCATCACAATTTTCGCTCATAAGCCGGCTCATTCCCTCACCCTCACTACCGAGAACCAAAGCCGTCCGCCGGGAAAATGCGGTTGTTCCGGCAGCACTCCCCTCGGCAGAGGCACCGTAAATCCAGAACCCGGCATCTTTCAAACTACGGGCGGCGCGTACTAGATTTACGACATATGCAACAGGGACATAGGCCGCAGCGCCTGTCGAAACCCGCATTACTGTAGCGTCGACCTTTCCGCTCCTCCGGCCGGGTATCAGGACAAGATCAACCCCGAATTGATCAGCCGAACGAAGTATTGCACCAATATTCTGCGGATCTGTTATACCATCGAGAAGAAGAACTATATTCGGGCGACCTTCTCCAGGATCTTCGGGCAGAGAGCCAAGATACTCCTCCAGATCTACAGGCAGGCTCTCCCCGCCCGGGCTTTTCCCATTCCGGCGGTCAGACTTATCGGCAGCCTGCCCTGAGTTCTCACCCACCGACAGAACTGCTCCCTGATGCTTCTCTCCTCCTGCAAACCGGTCTAACTTACCGGATCCTACATACTCGACACGCACCCCCTGATTTCGGGCAGAGGTAATAATGTTTTGAAACCGCTTATCGGATGCTCGCTTCTTTTCGACATAGAGCACCCCCTCACCTATCCCGCTTTTCAGGCCTTCTTCAATACTGTGAAACGATGTAAGGTTCATTTTCTCAGGCCGGATAAATAAGATCGGAAAGTTCGATTATTCGTCATAGTCTTTTACCTTGTCCACTGTTCCATCGAAATCCGTATCGAGTTCATATCTCTTAATGTAGATACCTTCATGGATAAAGATCCACACATCCACCTGATCGTCGTGATTGGAATCAATTTTTCGACGGACGATCACCCCTTCTTCAAAAAAGGAAAAGTCGTCCATTTGGCCGTCATGGTTGTAATCCATCTCTTCGTAGGTTTTATTCCCTTCCTTGGTAAGTTCTACGTAATAATCAACCTTGCCATCGAAATTCCGGTCCGATTTGATCGAGGAGGGATAATCATTTTTGTACTCAATCCATTGATCGGGATCACCGTCGTTGTTCTTGTCGTTTATTACCGGCGAATCTCCGTAGAGCCCGCCGCAAACCATAAATATCAGCACGAACACAAGAATGATAAGAAAGCTTCGTTTTTTCAAGCCATTACTCCAGTCATGGTTTCTATTAGAATCGGCAACGGTGCCCAATAAACTTGAAGCTCTTAAAGAGAGAATCTCTTCTTTCATATAAGGGGATTTCCAAGGGAAAGAGCCGGGACTCAGCAGCTCTTCATAAGAGACAGATCTCTCAATGCAGAGTTCGAATTTTCTCGACTTCCCGTTGAATTTCAGGAGAGTATTCGGGAAAAGCCCCGTGTTGGGTTACCAAATAGGCTCCCATAGTAGCGGCAAACTCAATTGAAGCACGCACATCGTTTCCATGATGGCGGGCAAAGAGGAAGCCTGCACTGAAACTGTCCCCGGCTCCGACAGTGTCGACAACCTTCACCCTTCGCCCCGGAAGGTCATACCAGGAACCACCACTCAAAACCGTGTGTCCGTCTCCACCCCGGGTAATGATGACGGTTTCTATTCCATAGGCGAGGGAAATTCCCTCTGAGATCTCCCGCATTGTTTTTGCCTCGGGCACGAAAAGATCCCGAAGAAGCTCTGCTTCCTCATCGTTCAGCTTTACAACACTCGAACGTTCGAGGCCTGACTCGATAATACTCTTTGTATAATAATGGAGCCGTATATTCACATCGTAGAGAACGGTGGGGTTATCCAATTGATCGAGCAAGTCGAGGAGAAATCGTTGATTCTCCTCAGTGCGCTGAGCAAGTGTTCCAAAACTCACCGCGTCCCACTGACGCGCCTTAATCGTTTCGATCATCGATTCCGAGGGATTTATAAAGTCCCATGCCACATCCTCGTGGATTGTGTACGTGGGTTTTCCTTGTTCATCTAATTCGACATTGACTGTTCCGGTAGGATGATTGGGATCCGTCAGTAAGTATTCATCCCTCAGTCCCTGGGCTCTAGCGGAATTGAGTGCCCGGTAACCGAGCTCGTCCTTTCCTACAGCAGATATGAGATAGGATATAGCGCCCATCTTCGCCAGGTGAGCCGCTAAATTGAAGGGTGCTCCGCCGATAAATTCTTTACCATCAATGATATCCCAGAGGATTTCCCCAAAGGTTAATGTCCGCATAAATAATTCTCCTCAGCAGCTTCGAAACCGCGATGTAGTTTCGACTCAGTTTATCATGAGAGCTCGGAGAGGGGAATCGGGTCCGGCGATTTGTTTTCGCCTTGTTCATCGGCTAATTCCTTGAGGAGTTCCTTAGCCTTTCCGTTGAGCCGGGTGGGTATAGATACCATCAGCTTGATATAGAGATCACCACGCTTGTTTTCGTTATGGAGAAAGGGTATGCCCTCACCTTTGAGTCTGAGCATCTTTCCATTCTGCGTTCCTGCAGGTATTTTGAGTTTCACCTTTCGTTCATCAAGGGTCGTTACAAAAACCTCTCCTCCGAGGGCAGCCTGGGTAATGCTGATGGGAATGGCACAGTACAGGTCGTTTCCACTCCGCTCGAAGTGCCGGTGGGGTTTGACATGGATAACGATAAATAGATCTCCCGGCCGGCCTCCGTTCTGTCCCGCATCACCTTCACCAGGAATATTGATACGTTTGCCGTTGTCGATTCCCGCCGGTATGGTGACCTTGATCTTCCGCCGCTTTTTTTCCACGCCGGTTCCGTTACACTCTTCGCACGGATTTTCTACCATGTAGCCCTCACCATTACAGGTAGGACAGGTCGAAGCGATAGAAAAGAAACCGGAACTCCTGCGGACCTGGCCGCTGCCGCCGCAGGTGGGACAGATTTTCCGCCCGCTGCCGCCTTTTGCTCCGCTTCCTTTACATGCCTGGCACGGGGCGTTTCGGGTATAATTTACTTCCGTGCTGGTACCAAATACGGCATCCTTGAAGGATATCTCCAGATCGTAGCGCAAATCAGCGCCCCGGTGATGCCGCTCACGACCGCCGCCTCTTGTTCGAGCGCCGCCTGCATGGCCGCCGCCTCCGCCGAAAAAGGTTTCGAATATCCCCGACATGTCTCCAAAGATATCCTCGAAATCCCTGAATACAGAGGAAAAGTCCTGGGCACCGCCGGCACCACCTTCGGTACCCATACCTTCTACCCCGGCAAATCCGAACTGATCATAGGCCTGCCGTTTTTTCTCGTCTGCCAGAACTTCATAGGCTTCTGTGGCTTCCTTAAAATGGTCCTCGGCCTCTTTATTGCCTGCATTTCGATCGGGGTGATATTTGACCGCAAGTTTGCGATAGGCTTTTTTTATATCGTCCTTGGAGGCATCTTTCGATACCCCCAGGACTTCGTAATAGTCTCGTTTCGCCACAGTATTTTCCTATCGTTTTCTTTAGGACTTCTTTTCTTCGTCGTCTACGACCTCGTAGTCGACATCTTCTACATTGCCCTTTTCGGATCCGCCTTGCGAGGATGAATCGGAGGATTCACCGGCATCGGATCCTTCGCCGGCTGCTCCTGCCTGAGCACCAGCCTGAGCTTGATCACCCTGGCCCTGCTTGTACATCTCTTCGGCAAGTTTATGAGACGCCTGCTTGAGAGCCTCGGATTTTTCCCGAATCTGCTCGACGTCGTCACCGTTGAGAGCAGTTTTCAACTCTTCCTTTGCCTTCTCGATAGAAGCCTTGTCTTCCTCGGAGACCTTGTCTCCGTAGTCCTGGAGCGCCTTTTCAGTCGAGTAGACTAATGAATCCGCCTCGTTTCTGGCCTCGGCGCGTTCCTTGGCTTGCTGATCTTCCTGGGCATGCTGTTCCGCCTCGTTGACCATGTTGTTGATTTCGTCTTCTGATAGACCAGAGGAAGACTCTATTCGAATCTTCTGCTCCTTGCCGGTCCCAAGGTCTTTGGCTGAAACATGAACAATTCCGTTGGCATCGATATCGAATGTAACCTCGATCTGCGGGACTCCGCGCGGTGCCGGCGGGATACCGACCAGATCAAAACGTCCGAGTGTCCGGTTATGAGAAGCCATTTCCCGTTCACCCTGAAGGACATGGATAGAAACTGCAGTCTGATTATCCGCAGCTGTAGAAAAGATCTGGCTCTTTTTCGTGGGTATCGTTGTGTTCCGTTCAATCAATTTGGTAAATACGCCGCCGAGGGTTTCGATTCCGAGAGATAGCGGAGTAACATCCAGAAGGAGCACATCCTTCACGTCGCCGCCGAGAATTCCGCCCTGAATAGCGGCGCCCATTGCCACTACTTCGTCGGGGTTTACACCGCGATGGGGTTCCTTCTGAAAAAGTTCCTGCACAACTTTCTGTACGGCAGGTATACGGGTCGAACCCCCAACAAGGATAACCTCATCAATATCCGACGGATCAAGTTCTGCATCCTTCAATGCGCTTTGGCAGGGCTGCCGTGTTTTGTTTACCAGTTCTTCGGTCATCTGATCGAATTTGGCCCTGCTCAATGTATACTGCAGATGCTTTGGTCCGCTGTTGTCTGCGGTAATAAAGGGCAAATTGATATCTGTTGACTGGGTACTTGAAAGCTCTATCTTGGCTTTCTCCGCTGCTTCCTTGAGCCGTTGAAGGGCCATCCGGTCCTGGCTCAGATCGATCCCATAGTCATTCTTGAAACTTTCAACCAGCCAGTCGATAACCTTCTGATCAAAGTTATCACCGCCAAGATGAGTGTCTCCATTGGTTGCCTTCACCTCGAAAACTCCGTCTCCGAGTTCGAGAATCGAAATATCAAAAGTGCCGCCGCCTAAGTCGAATACTGCGATCTTTTCGTCTTTCTGCTCCTTACCCAATCCATAAGCGAGCGATGCGGCAGTGGGCTCATTAACGATTCGCTTTACCTCGAGGCCGGCAATCTTTCCGGCGTCTTTAGTTGCCTGCCGCTGAGAATCATTGAAATATGCGGGGACGGTAATTACCGCCTCTGTTACGGTTTCTCCGAGGTAATCCTCTGCTGTCTTTTTCATTTTCTGCAAGACAGCTGCTGAAATCTCGGGGGGTGAGTACTGCTTGTCTCCTACCTTGAAACGGGCATCGCCGTTCGGTCCTTGTTCTACATGGTAGGATACCATCTTCACTTCTTCCTCGACTTCGTTGTATCTCCGTCCGGTAAAGCGCTTGATAGAAAAGATGGTCTGCTCCGGATTGGTAACCATCTGGTTCTTGGCTGGCTGCCCGACAAGTCGTTCTCCCTTATTGGTAAATGCAACCATCGACGGGGTAGTACGTTGTCCTTCAGAATTCTGAATAACCGTGGCCTCGCCACCTTCCATGACGGCGACACACGAGTTTGTAGTTCCTAAATCAATTCCGATGATACGTCCCATAGTGGTCTCCTTTATTTGTTCTCTTGCTGAGTTTTTTGTGAATCAGGTGTTTCTTCCGTTTTCTTTTCTGCTTCTGCATCATTATCTGCAGCGGAAGCAGGATTTGCTACCTTGACCTTCGCCGGTCTTAAAACCCGGTCATACAACATATAGCCTCGCTGATAATCTTCTACAACCGTCGGTTCGGTATATTCATCACTTTCAACCATCATTATGGCTTCGTGTTTTTCAGGATTAAAGGCTTTTCTTTCGGTCTCGAGGCGCTTGAGGCCCCATTTATTCTCCAGCATACCGACGAATTGCTGCTCGATCATTACGATTCCGGTATGAAAAGCGTCATAATCCTGGGAGTCCTCCGCGGATTTTATTGCACGTTCAAAATCGTCAATAATGGTAATGAGGTCAAGCAGCAGCTGCGAATTCGCGTACTGCGCCGATTCCTGTTTTTCCCGCTGCATACGCTTGCGGTAATTTTCGAAATCAGCTTGCTTCCGAAGGTACTGGTCTTTTAAGTCGCTGTTCTCGTCTTCAAGGTCTTCTATCCGTTTTTTCAATACCTCGAGCTCGCTTTGCTGTTCCGGCTGCTCAAAATCCTCTGAAGAGTCGTTTTGACTTCCCTTTGCTTGCTGTGGGGCTTCTTTCCCGGCCCCCTCATCCATCCCGGAAGCTGCTTCCGGTTGAGGATTGTGTGTTTCGGGGTCCCTCTTTTCCTGTTCGCTTGTATTCATAGCATTCTCTTTTCCGGACATAATAGTATTACCTGTGAAAAATGATGTATCCGTTAAAATTATTTCTTTCTGCTGAGAAGATACTAAACCGGCAAAAGAGGAGTCAAGAAAAATAACTTAAGGCTGTCGAGGACTTACTGCTTCATCGGCAGCTCGAGTATTAATTCTACTTCTCCGCGACTCAATTTTGTGGCTCGGGCGATCTCTTCTTCAGACCAGCCCTGCCTCTTCAGGCGTACAACGGATTCCCTGACGTCGATAGGGGGGGCTCCACGCTCGGACTGTTTTCCGCCTTCCGACTGCATTATCGTGCCGAGAAGCTTTACCTGCTCCTGGGCCTTTCGATAGATATCCTCGAGTCTGGTTTCGGTTCCGGCAAGCCATTCCCTGGCTTTCTGTAGTTTATCCATACGCGTTTCGAGATCTTCCATGATACTAGTCACGGAATTTATCTGTTCGGCTGCCTCTGCTGCATCCTTTTTCTTGAAAGCAAGCTGCTCGATCTGTTTTTTGTTTTCCCCGAGCCGGCCGTTGAGTTCCTTCATGCCGCTCTTCATCTCTTTGATTTGGTTGTCGAACTCCTCGAGCTGATTAAAATTGCGGTCAATTCCCTGAATCGTCGATTCCACAACGGATTTCTTCTTTTCCATTCGTTCCTGCAATTGATCTACACCCTTTCCAAGATCTTCGAGTGCCCGAATCCTAACTTGAAGTTCCTGCAGGGTATCTTCCCGTTCGGTCATTTCATTCATTCTCGTATCTACGGCCTGAGACATATTGATGAGTTTTTTAAAATCACCTTCCAGAGACTCGATTCTGCGCTTTTCAGACATAATGCGAGAGAGTTTTCCATCGGCTTCTTCGCTGAGTTTCTTTATCTTGCCGAAGGTGCCCTCCAGTTCCTTGAGCTCCTTGCGCTGAGATTCAACCCGGGCGATCTGGCTCTTGAGGTCTTCTATGGAATCGTTGAGCGTTTCCTTGAGGCTGTCGGCACGGTCGAAAATCTTCGTCTGATTGATAAAATTCTTCTGCTGCTTGTCAATCTCTTCGAGGTTGACCGAAAGGACTTTGTAGTTTTCTTCTACCTTCCCATAGAGCTTCTTTTCCACAGCGTCAATCTTTTCTTGGGTTTCACGACTGGTGTTGCGAAAATCCGAGATCCGCTGTTCGGATTCTTGCTGGAGTCGTTCCGCCTGTTTTCTGAATTCCTCGAAGAATCTCTCCGCCTCGCCTTCAAGGGTAGCGATTGTTTCCTGACTGCGTTTTTGCAGCTGTTCATCCAACTCGGTTATACGCTTGTCCAAATTATCGATCTCGCTCCGAAGTTTCTCCCGGTCTTCCTGAGATGCCTCGATAAATTGTTCTTTCTGGGTGTTGAAATCTTCCCGGATGGCACTGATAGTGTTCGAAACATCGTTTTTCAGTCCGCTGTATTTGACCTGGAGATCTGCCTCGGATTCCTGAACCTGCTGCAGAACCTTGGCCTGCCAGACCGTGGCCTCCGACTGGACAGATTCGATTATCTGAAGCACTTCTTTTTTCCGGCTTTCCATATCCTCATGGAACCGATTGAGGTCGCTCTCGATAGTCCGCTGCTGCTGGGTGAGCTCTTCCCGTATTGAAATCTGATATTGGGAAAACTCGTTTTCAAAAGATGTCCTGTTCTGCTCTTCGATCTCCTTCATCGATTCCCGTATACTGGTTTCGAAACCGGTCAATTCATCTTCCGCCCCCTGCATCCTGTCCTTGATGCCGGCCTGAAAATCAACTACCTGCTGTTCCATCCGGTTAAGATGCTGGTGAGATCGTTCCTGGAGATCGGCAATCCCCTCCTTGAGCTGCTCGAGATAGGACTTTTCGAGATTATCCCTTGCGGTCCGTGTTTCTTCCGAAAGCTCATCAAGATAGGTTTGCACATCTTGCTGCCAGGTGTTAAAACGCTCATCCATTTGTTTGGTCCTCTGCTGCAGGTCGGTAAAGAACTCATCTTCAAAAACCTTCAACTTCTCCGAAACATTCTCGTAGGCCTTTGATTTCAGATCATCCAGCCCAGACTCTAGTTCGTCCATAGCGGCTTTGTAACCGTCCATACGCTCCTTGTGGGCTTCGAGGTCGGACTGCCGTTTCTCTTCCAGCTCCCGGCCGAAGGCTTCGAAATCCGACCGCACTGCATCGGAGACCTGGTCCATAGCCTGTCTCAACCGTGTCTCGAGCTCTTCTATTTCACCCCGGACCTGTTCGAGGGAGGAGAGCCGGTAATTCACATCCTCCTCGATTTCATGGATACGAGAGTCTACTGTCTGCATCACCTCGGTTTCCAACTCTTGAGATTTCTGTTCAATAGCAGTGCGGTATTCCTCCATAAGCTGCGAGGCGTTATCCTGTTCACTACGCAGCTGTTGAATTCCGCTTTCCAATTCTGCTCCGGCTGCCTCAAACTCCTTCCGGGCGGAATCGATTCGGCTATTAACCGAGGAATCGAGCTGTTCAACCGACTTATTCAGGGTATCCAGGCGCTCATGCAGTTCACTCTCGGTGCTTTGCATCTCGTTTCGGGTGGTTTCCAACTCCCCGGAAAGGGTGTTTCGCCAGGATTCCATTTCCTCCTCGGCACGGCGGCCGTGCTCTTGTATCTGTCCCTGGAGGGCTTCGAACACCTCTCCTTCGAGGTTCTTTGCTGCCTCGACGGAAGCCTGAATTCGTTCGTTATAGTCCTGTTCGACCCTTCCATATTGTTCTTCCAGCTTGCCGACAGATTCCTTAATCAGCTCCTGCCTTCGGGATTCGATTTCATCGAGGTGTTCTTCGAAACGGTCCACTCTATTCTGTGAATCATCGAGAGTGTCGCTCAATTTTTTTACTCGTCGCCTGGTCTCTTCATCCACCCGTTCTTCCACTTCAAGCAGCCGTTCGGTATTCTTCTCTGCAAAATCATCGATAATTGCAGGGATGCGGCTTTCAACATCATCGAGACGCTCTTTGTGCTCTTTGAGAGTCTTCCCGACCTCATCGACAAAGGCGGATTCCTCCCGCATCCTGTCCAGATTTTCCTGAACTCGTTCAGTCATCTGCACCAGATCGTTCAGAGCACTGTCATATTCTCCGATACGGGTCCGGATGGTTTCCATATCATCAGCCCGGTTGTTGAGCCCCGATTCGACTTCCTGAATACGGCGGAATATTTCTTTGGCCGTTTTTTGGTGAACCTGTATGTCGGAAGACACCGCCTTGAGCCCAGCAGTTTTTTCTTCTACATAGGAGGCAATATCCTCCTTCATCTGGTCGGTATATTTTTTGACCTTTTCCAATGAGCGGTTATTCTTATCCAACTGCCGATAGATGATCAAAATTATTAATACAATTGCAATTGAAAGGAGATTGCCGACGGAGAAAATCATGGTTCCCTCTCCCAGTGTACGTCACCCGTATAAACAATGTACCGAAGACATAAAACAAATTCCATGCCGATTCGGCAGAGTTACGGGCTTTCTGTTATTGTGAATGAAGCCTTAAGCCTTGTCAATTATAGCAAACAATCGCGGAATAAGGGGAAAAACTCGCTGTAGGAGGAGAATACAAAGTCAGCTTCGGGATACCGTGCCTCGCGGGAACTCAAGAGGGCTGCGCGCATACCCGCCTGGGAAGCCCCCTTGATGTCGTAATCGTAGTTGTTGCCGACATAGAGAACCTCTTCCGGAGAGACCCGCAAACACTCCGCTATTTGTAAAAAGGGCTCGGGATTCGGTTTCAGATACCCCGTATCCTCAGAGCAGAGGCTGCAGTTCCAATACCCCTCTAGGCCCAGATAGGAAAGCTTGGCTTCTACAGGAAAATCAGAGAGAACAGCAAGGAGATATCCCTCTTCCTTCAAGCCGTCCAGCACCGTCCGAAGGTTCGGGAAGGGTCGGATCCCCCGAAACGTGCGTTCCCAGTTGGTATATATTAATCGGTCGATGATCTGTTCAGACCGGGAAACGGAAGACATCTTCATCCGCCGGGCAAGAAAATCCGCCTGCACTTTTCTGAATACATCAATAGGCCTTGCATTTCTTATCTCTCGACGCACCTTGCCGAAGGCCCCTACAAATCTCATGTGAAAGAGGAAAAAGGGAATCGAACGAAGGACCATACTTCGGTTGGGATAAAGGGTACCATCAATGTCGAACACAACAGCCCGAATTTTCATGCTCTAAGCTCCGGGCCTACTATAGCGGTTCGTTCCCTTCTAAATCAAGCTCATGAGGCAGAAAGTCGCCGGAAGCGCGGATTCGAACCAGATGAACATATGCCGTTCCCTGTTCTCCGGCATAACGCTGATAAATATCTGCGGAAGGAGGAACCACTTCTGTTTCAACTGCAGACCCGCTGCCGTTCCTTTCGGAGTCGGCACGTTTAATCAACTGATTGTCTCTATACCGGAGTGCACGGATCTCGTCCCCAATTCTTTCAAATACCCAGGCCTCTACGGAAGGAGACTCCTCCTCTGAAATAAAGGGGAAAATCGCCAGGGTATGATGATGTTTTATAAGTTCCCGCCCTTCGGCAATATCAAGGCGCCGGTTGATCGAAGCGAGATAGAAATAACCCGGTTCATTACGTACCAGCTGAAACAGAACATAGGGCAGATCTTGAAGGGGAAAACCCCGATCTTCGAGATATTCAATCCCCCGAACGCTGGAAACATCCACCTGGTCGAGGGAGGCCCGGTCTGTCTCCGGAGAAATGGCCTCGAGTGCTAAATTCCGAGTCCAGTCGAGCCCGAAAAAGGGATCCTCCGCCGATTCGTGGGCTCTGGTCCACCTATTGCCCCTGGCGGAGGTGATCTTTTTTTTTGCATCCTGGATCGACACCGGATCCTGATCACGCCCCCGGAGGATTCCATCAACGATCCACTTCACAAGCCCGGAACAGTTCAAACCGGGTCTCCCGTTCTGGGGAAGAACGGAATCAATCAGCACCGGGCGGCCGGAAGAATCGAGGGCCCCGTCTTCTTT
>JAIPGG010000045.1 GCA_021736255.1 Spirochaetales bacterium
TTTTCGAGCTCCCCCTGCAGGCTGACTTTGTGCGGTTGGGAGCCTCTGCGTATCAATTACTCTCGGGAAACGACAGCAGCTACCGGCTCAACGGCAGCCTCGAACTCGATACGGGCCCCCTGGGCAGGCTTTCTATTCCACTCGAACAGGAGGGACGGGTACCAATAAACTGAGGGACCCAATTGGACAAAAGAGATGGAACAAAAAGAAGACTATACCATGTTGGCTCGTCTGGAAGAGGATATTAAGCGGATAAAAAGTATCCTCGTTCTCACCGAAGCGCTCAACAAGATCAGCGATATCGACTCGCTTCTCGAGAACATTCTTCTCGAAGCCCGCCAGATCACCGGGGCTGAAGCCGGTTCAATCTACCTTACCGAGGGAAACGAGCTCGAATTCCGCTACGTCCAAAACGACATCCTGGCTGTGAGCGATCCCACCCATACCCGGCACCTGTATCAGAACATCCGAATCCCGATAGACGAGTATTCCATTGCCGGGTACACCGCAAAGACCCGGAACCCGGTCCGCATCAACGATGTCTATCATATGCAGGAAGATGTTCCCTACCAGTTCAACAAATCCTTTGACCGCAAATCCGACTACAGGACCCAGTCCATGCTCACTGTGCCGCTGATAACCGCCTCCGGGGAACTGCTTGGGGTCATGCAGCTTATCAATGCCAGGGACAGCACGGGTAAATATGTCGAACCCTTTAACGAAAGTGATGTTTCCTATGTAGGATTTCTTGCAAACAACGTGAGTGTGGCCATCGAAAAGGCAAAAATGACCCGGGAAATCATTCTTCGGATGATCCACATGGCGGAACTCCGCGATCCTACCGAATCCGCCCCCCACGTTAACCGCGTGGGTGCCTATTCCATCGAAATCTACCAGAAATGGGCCCGGGACAACGGCATTTCACCGAATGAAGTCCTTCGCACAAAGGATGGACTGCGTATCGCTGCCATGCTCCACGATGTGGGCAAGGTTGCCGTAACCGATACAATTCTAAAAAAACCCTCCCGGCTCGAGCCGGGTGAGTTCGACATCATCAAAACCCATTGCGAGGAGGGAGCACGGCTGTTCGACACATCCCTGTCCGGCCTCGACCAGGCTTCGAAAGAGATCGCCCTGAGCCATCACGAGAAATGGGACGGCTCCGGGTACCCGCGGGGACTCGAGGGTGAGCAAATCCCCCTGTTCGGCAGGATTGTTGCCATAGCCGATGTCTTTGATGCCCTGGTGTCGACCCGGGTCTACAAGGGGCCATGGCCGGAAAAAGACGCCTTTTCCTACATCGAACAGGCATCAGGCAGCCATTTCTGGCCGGAAGCGGTCGATTCCTTCCTCTCGATCAAAGAGGTTATCTCCGCGGTCAGAAAGAAATTCCCCGACAACGGCAATTAACTGCCGGGATCACCCGCGGGATGCGGGATAACCCCCGGTTTCCTTGAAAAATTTTCTCAATTTTCCCGTATTAGAAAAAAACATTTCTTGTTTCCTGAGAGTGATGGTATACTAGAAAAAATTTCAACAAGGAGGAGCGTATGGTGGGATTACCATCCGCAACTGCGTGGGTTGTATTCGGCTTTCCAATCTTTTGGCTTGCCTACACAATCATTTTCTTGTTTGTCTCCCGCGGTTGGAAAAAAGAGGCCGGTGACAAGGAGGTAGAAGAATGAGTTCTGTTGTACTGATTTTCCTTATTCTCTACTATGCTGTTGTCGTCGGAATCGGCTTCTGGGCCGTTCGCAAGGGCGGTGCGAAAGATATGGAGGGATATCTACTCGGAGGCCGGCAGGTCGGACCGCTGGTAACGGCGTTAACTCTGCAATCGACATCGATGAGCGGTTACATGTTTCTCGGTGCCGGTTCGGCAGGTTATACCACAGGCTACTGGGCAATCTGGTATGCAGCCGGTGACATCGGCGGAGGTGTTGTAAACCTCTCCATTATCGGCCGGAGAATGCGGAAATTCTCGAAGATCTTTGGATCTCTGACTTCCATCGAGTACCTGGAGAACCGCTATCCACACGCAGCCACACGACTGATTGCAGGAATCTTGTCGGTATTCTTCCTGTACTTTTACGTGCTGGCACAGTTTATTGCAGGCGGCAAGGGAATGGCTCTGGTTACCGGCTTGCCGTACTGGGTTGCTCTGACGATTGCCGTAGCGATTATCATGATCTACACCTTCCTTGGCGGGTACTTTGCCGTTGCCTACACCGACTTTTTCCAAAGTCTGGTCATGGTTATCGGTGTGGTATGGATCCTGATTGCCACTCTAAATGCTGTTGGAGGCTGGGCTGAAGCAAACGCGCAGCTTGCTGAGCTCGATCCCACCTACCTCTCGATATGGGGAAAGGACTTGCAGTATCAAGGCCAATGGGGAGAAGTCGCCGGAGCGGTGCTCATCTTTTCGGTCGGATATATGGGCTGGCCCCACGTGGTCACCCGGCATCTGGCCATGACGAACCCGCAGACCGCCCGGCTGGCAGGAATGTACTCCACCTTGTGGAACCTGCTGTTTGTAACCTCTCCCTACATTGTCGGTATCATGGCTATTTTGATTCTGCCGAACCTCGGCGATCCGGAGATGGCCATCTTCAGTGTGGCAGGTAAGCTCTTGCCCGGCGCGGTAACCGGTATCGTGATGGCGGCCATTATGGCTGCGATCATGTCGACGGCGGACTCGATTCTGCTGCAGGTGGGTACGATCGCCTCGCGGGATATCTTTTACCGGTTTATCAAGCCGGACGCCAGCGACAAACACATGGTCTGGGTCTCCAGAATTTTGATCCTGGTTATGGGTGCGATCGGATTCGTGATTGCTCTTCTGCAGCCGCCGGGGGTTTTCGACATCGTCGTATTTACCACCTCGGTACTGGGAAGCGCCTTCCTGCCCTCGTACGTCTGTGCGGTCTGGTGGAAGAAGGCCAACACTCCCGGAGCCATCTCATCGATGGTCGGCGGTGCTCTCACGGCTTTTCTCTGGGATTCCAGCGGCTTAGCTGCTGCGACCACCACTCACCCGATGCTTGCCGGTCTGGTTATCTCGTTCATTTTGATGATCGTAGTCAGTCTTGCAACACAGAAATCCTCGCCGGTCAAAGAGAATATTATCAAGGCCATGGACGAGGCTGCAAAACTCGGTCCTATCCCCAAGGGTATGATCGCGTCAATGGACACCAATTTGACTTCAGAGTCCAAGGGTGTTTCCGATTCACTGAACGGAAACAAATAGAAAGGTTTTAAAAACCTCGCCGCCGCCTTTGAAAGGCGGCGGGTTTTTTTGCCCTCCCTTTTTTCCCTCCCTTTCAAAAAAAATTGTTTTTCTCAGTTTTCTCGGATGTTACAATTGGGTTCGCAAAAAAACTATGAGGAGGAATGTATGTTGGGATTACCTTCTGCAACCGCGTGGGTTGTGATAGGTTTTCCAGTCTTCTGGTTAGTCTACACGATCATCTTCCTGATAGTCTCCCGCGGTTGGAAAAAAGAAGCCGGTGACAAGGAGGTAGAAGAATGAGTCCTATTGTACTAATTTTTCTTGTTCTTTACTACGCTATTGTCGTTGGAATCGGTTTCTGGGCCGTTCGCAAGGGCGGTGCGAAAAATATGGAGGGGTACCTGCTCGGAGGCCGGCAGGTCGGACCGCTGGTAACGGCGTTAACTCTGCAATCGACATCGATGAGCGGTTACATGTTTCTCGGTGCCGGTTCGGCAGGTTATACCACAGGTTACTGGGCAATCTGGTATGCAGCCGGTGACATCGGCGGAGGTGTTGTAAACCTCTCCATTATCGGCCGGAGAATGCGGAAAGTCTCGAAGATCATGGGCTCGCTGACCTCCATCGAGTACCTGGAGAACCGCTATCCGCACGCAGCCACACGGCTGATTGCAGGAATCTTGTCGGTATTCTTCCTGTACTTCTACGTGCTTGCACAGTTTATTGCAGGCGGTAAGGGAATGGCTCTGGTTACCGGCTTGCCGTACTGGGCGGCCCTTACAATCGCTGTTGTAATTATCATGATCTACACCTTCCTTGGGGGGTACTTTGCCGTTGCCTACACCGACTTTTTCCAGAGTCTGGTCATGGTCATCGGTGTTGTATGGATCCTGACTGCAGCCCTGAGCGCAGTGGGGGGATGGACCGAAGCCAACGCTAAATTGGCGGAGATCGATCCCACCTACCTCTCGATATGGGGGAAGGACTTGCAGTATCAAGGCCAATGGGGAGAAGTCGCCGGAGCGGTGCTCATCTTTTCGGTCGGATATATGGGCTGGCCCCACGTGGTCACCCGGCATCTGGCCATGACGAACCCGCAGACCGCCAGGATGGCTGGACTTTACTCCACTCTTTGGAATTTGTTGTTTGTAACCTCTCCCTACATCGTGGGTATCCTCGCCATTCTGATTCTTCCGGAACTGGATGACCCGGAAATGGCCATCTTCAGTGTTGCAGGTAAGCTCCTGCCCGGCGCGGTAACCGGTATCGTGATGGCGGCCATTATGGCTGCGATCATGTCGACGGCGGACTCGATTCTGCTGCAGGTCGGTACGATCGCCTCGCGGGATATCTTTTACCGGTTTATCAAGCCGGACGCCAGCGACAAACATATGGTCTGGGTCTCCAGAATTCTGATCCTGGTTATGGGTGCGATCGGATTCGTGATCGCTCTTCTACAGCCGCCGGGAGTTTTCGACATCGTCGTCTTTACCACCTCGGTACTGGGAAGCGCCTTCCTGCCCTCGTACGTCTGTGCGGTCTGGTGGAAAAAGGCGAACACCCCCGGAGCCATTGCATCGATGGTCGGTGGTGCTCTCACGGCTTTCTTCTGGGAATCGATCGGTCTGGCGTCAGCCACGGCAACCCACCCAATGCTAGCCGGACTGGTAATATCCTTCATTCTGATCATTGTAGTGAGCCTTGCAACGCAGAAATCCTCGCCGGTCAAAGAACACATCATCAAGACCATGGACGAGGCTGCAAAACTCGGTCCTATCCCCAAGGGTATGATCGCGTCAATGGACACCAATTTGACTTCAGAGTCCAAGGGTGTTTCCGATTCATTGAACGGAGATAAATAGACGGTTTTCAAAAAAAACCCTGCCGCCGCCTTCACGGCGGCGGTTTTTTCATGTATGCTTTCGAGGAGACAATGAAATGGATCAACAGATACCACAACAGGAACCGGTAGCAACAGAACAGACCATTCTGGCCCTGACGCAACATATCAGTGCGCAACAGGCCGAAGCAGTCCTAAGTGCCGCAGCTTCCCAATTCAACACCCAGATCCAGCGGAGAATTTACTACCCCTACTACTGGGTTCATTTCCATTATTCGGTAAAAACCGTCCTCGGCAAACGGGATATCGAAGCCTATTGTTTCGTCGATTTGATCAACAACCTGGCTTCAACTGCCGATCGCTTCGAAAGTGAAACCATCTCCGTGCCGGCAAATAATGTGCTTCAATCGAAAATGGATGAAGAGGCCGCTTACAAAACTGCGCGAACCTATTTGCTTCACTCCTCAATCCACAAAATGAAGGCTCTCCTTCTTCCCAAATACGAAATCGTTCAAAAGGCCTTTGTCTATAAACCCTTTTGGATTGCCCGCTGCACAAATGCAAATAGAGAACAATTCCACATGCTGGTAGACGGTGTAACCGGAAAATATGAAGCCTTAACCCTCGATGGAGACAGCTAATGAATCTCAACGTCATTCTGATACTGCCGGGAGCTATATTCCTCATGATTATCTTTCTCCGGGTTATTCTCCCGATGATCAAGAATCCGCAATGGAAGCGGATGCTCAACAATGCGAGGTATCACAGGCACCGAAAAAATTTTGAGAAATCCGACGCCATTCTCGAACAAGCAATAAAAAAGTATCCGGATGAAGCAGGCGTGTATCTGGATTACTACCTCAACCATTCCAAAACAGAAGACCTGCAGCACCGGTTCCAGGTACTGTTCGAGGGATATGAACGGACGAAGAATATCGGGATCGCCTTTTTTATCGGCTCGGCCTACCTCGAAGAGGGCAAGTTCGCCAAAGCAAGACAATACCTCGACAACCCGGATGTTCGCCGCTACATGCGGGAGCGGAATATACCCCTGATTGCCCAGCTCGAGTATGAGGCAGGCGATTACCGGAGGGCTCGCCACGAGTTTCTGGACTTCTATCGGAAACTCCTCGAATCCGGGGGAGAACGGCGGAAGGTCGCGGATGCGGGATCTGTCTCCGCTGAAGCAGATGTACAGAGCGCTGTTTCAGCATCCGCCCCCGATCCGGCCGGAGAAAACGAAGGAAAAACCGAAGAACCAATCACCGATCCGGAAACCGAAAAGATTCTGTCCGAACTCACAGCACGGGAACTCACCCTTTACGTTTTGATAATCAAGGCTGAAGGAGGCGACTGGATCAGGGAGATGAACCGCGTGAAACCCTCCGGATTTCATGCCGAAATGAGCTGGTCGGATTATCTTTCGATGCTCAAGGAAGCCCAATCTGAGCTCAAACCCGCCGAAACAGGGATCAACGGAGACCCCGGCGAGTTCAACCGGCGCAGGCGCGCTTACTACCAGGAGCGGATCCGTTTGATCGAGGATTACCTTTCAAGAGGCAAGCAGGCCTGAAAGGCAGACGAAAAAGCCTTACGAAAATGAACCGGTAATCCGCCTCTCTCTTTTGTTTCTCGAATCATTCAGGAAAATCGACACCTGCAAGCCACCCCTGATTGCGAAAATACTCCTCCAGACAGGGAAGCAGCTCCCGCACCGCCTCCGGCTTCCGTGATTTGATGGTTACGCGTGTCCTGTAGGAATCGCTTCGCAGAAAGGGATAGGAACCAATGTCGACTTCGGGGTGTCTGAGCTGCAACTCCGAGAGGTGCGAGGCAAAGAAGGACTCGTCGACCGTAATATAGAGGGTGGCCGTTACTTCACGATTCTTTTTTGGAAGAAGACGGATGATGCGCGGGATTTTATCCAGCACTGCTTCGGGAAGCCCGGGAAGAATAAAACAATTTTCGATTTGAATAATCGGCCAGTGGATACCGGATTCAACGATTACTTTACTGCCGGCGGGAATCATGGCCATTTGGGTAACAGAATCATTTACCTGACACCCATAAATCTTTGTTATAAACCGAAGATAGTCCTGGTTCACCTCCAGATCAACCCCGAAACTGTCAGCGACAGCCTCCATTGTTACATCATCGTGGGTGGGGCCCACCCCGCCTGTGGAAAAGACATATTCGTAACGGCTGCTCAGTTCCCCTATCACCCGGGTTATCTCCTGCGGTTCATCTCTGATGAATCTGGCTTCTCCGATTACAAAGCCGGCCTCTGAAAAGGCCCGGATCATGAAACTGATATTTTCGTCCTTCACCTGAGAATTCAAAAGCTCGTTTCCAATGGCCAAGAGGGCAATCATGCTGGTATTCTAACAAAAAAAGGGCCGGAGCGTCAGGAGGAGGAAAAAAAGGGACGCTCCGGCCAAAGGCTATTGGGTTATCATACAGGCAAGGGCTTAAAAGTGCGATGGCTCGCGTTTTACGAGTTGCCCCCAGCCCTTGTCTCCGACAAACTCTCCGTCCCGTACGGATACCTTTCCGCGGACGGTCACCAAACTCGGCTTACCCTCGATTTCCATTCCCTCGAAGGCACTGTAGTCGACATTCATGGTCTGTGTCTTTGCAGAGATCTTGCCTCGATAATTCGGATCATACACGACCAGGTCGGCATCGCTTCCCGGCTGAATGGTTCCCTTTCGCGGGAACATATCAAAGAGCTGGGCCTGTTTGGTGCTCAAGAGACTAACCATCTGGTTCAAATTGAGATTACCGCGCTTCACTCCGTAGGTGTACAAGAGGTTCACCCGGTCTTCGATCCCCGGAATACCGTTGGGAATCTTGGTAAAGTCGCCCTTTCCCATATCCTTCTGCCCTTTAAAGTCGAAGGGGGCATGATCGGTTGCCACCGTATCGATGAGACCGCGCTCGAGACCGTTCCACAGAATCTTTTGATTCGATTTGATCCGAAGCGGGGGTGACATCACATATTTTGATCCCTCGAAATTCGGCAGCTCGGCATGGTTGCTGTCCAAAAGCAGATACTGGATCAGGGTTTCAATAGATACCTTCACCCCGCGGTTCTTCGCCCTCAACGCTTCATTTAGAGCCTGCTCACTCGAGAGATGGACAATGTATCCTTCGGCGCCGGTTGTCTCCAGGAAGGAGGTAAAGTGCTTTACCCCGGCAGCCTCGACCCAGGCCGGTCTGCTCGGTTCGTGGTATTCGGGACCGGTTTTTCCCTGAGACATGAGGAGCTTTCGTAGTTCGGATACGAGGGTTTCGTTCTCACAGTGGGCGGTCGTGATTATACCGTGCTTTTTGGCGAAGGTGAGGGTATTGTAGAGTTCTTCATCATCGACCCCGAAAACCCCTTTGTAAGCAAGAAAGATCTTGAACGAGGCAATGCCCTGCTGAATGATCTCTTTGAGCTGACTTTCGGTCTTTTCGTTGAAGTATGGAACACCCATATGAAAGGTGTAATCGGAGGCTGCGTTATTCTTTGCTTTTCCCGTCCACAGCTCGAATCCCTCTAAGAGGTCGTCGTTCTTGTTGGGGACCATCATCTCTATGAAGGTTGTCGTACCGCCTACAAGGCCTGCCTTACTGCCTGTTTCGTGGGTATCTTTGGTAACTGTACCCATGAAGGGAAGATAGATATGGACATGGGGATCGATAAAGCCGGGAAATACATACTTTCCTTCGGCGTCAACGACCTCTGCATTCGGCGGTGCTTCGAGGTTCTTCCCGATACGGGTAATCGTCTGATCCTCGACATAGATGTCGGACTTGTAATGTGAATCTGCTGTTACAATCTCTCCGTTTTTGATCAATAATGACATGGTTCCTCCCTTATAGTGCTTACTTGTCCCAACCCTCAACAGGGGGCGGGCCGGGCTCGGGCGGTTCTTCTCCGGCCGGCACAAAGATGAGTGCAGCCGAATTGATACAATAGCGAAGGCCAGTTGGCTCCGGACCGTCCCGGAATACATGGCCCAGATGAGAGCCGCTCAAACTGTCTATTACCTCGACTCGTCTCATGGAGTGGCTGCTGTCCCTGCGGTAAGCGACGGTCCCAGGATCAACCGGCCGGGTAAAACTCGGCCATCCGCTGCCGGAATCAAACTTGTCTTCTGAACGGAAAAGCGGCTGACCGGTTGCCGCCGAGTAGTAGGTGCCTTCCTGGTAAAATTTGTCGTATTCCCCTGAGAAAGCCGGCTCGGTACCCTGTTCCCGCAGGATTCGATACTGACTCGGGGAGAGCCTTTGTTTCCACTCTTCTTCGCTCAACTCAATCTCGAATTCAGCATTCTCGGAGACGAAATATTGTTCATCCAGGAGCCTGTCGGCCTGCAGTGCCTCTTCGGGGTCTTGTCCGCCGGAGATGTCCTGGCTGCCTGCAGCCGAAAGGGAGATGCTCATCAGAAAGAATCCAAACAGCGCTGTGATCTTCAGGTTTATTCTTTTCATCTCTCTCTCCCGGATCCAAGGTTGAGGAAGCTTTTCCCCTCGTTGGGGAGCTCTCCCTCTTTATATGACTAAATTACTAATGTTTATGTGCAAAGGAAAGTGTTTTTGCAAAGAAAGTTTGCCAAGGCTATCAAGAGAAGAAAACCAAGCCCACCAAGTACCGGCGCAAACCGGCCGCCGGGCTGCAGCGCAAACAAATATCCGCTGCAGGTATTCAGAAGTCAGGGCTCACAGATATACCAGGCATTCCAACGGGAGACCTGAACTACTTGGTAATGATCGAAGAACTCGTACAGTTCATTACGGACAACCCGGATAAAATTGAAGTAGTCCCCCCGCTCGAGCCATTCGGCTATGTCGGTTATCAAACGGCGGCGGTGATTGTAGTCGTGAAGAAGAACCTTCCCCCGGCTGATGCGGGAAGCTTCCCGGTAGAGTTGATACCGGACCGAAGGGTTGAGACCATGAGCTACATAGGCAGCGGTTACAAGATCGAAAGAATTGTCCGGAAAGGGGAGCGAATCCCGGATATTTCCCCGGAGGCATCGAATTGTTCCTGCTTTCGGCCCTCTCATCATCCGTCCCGACACATCGATGCCGGTTGCCTGAAAACCGCAGCGAGCCAGACTGTAGGTAAAAGCCCCCGTTCCGCAACCGATGTCCAAAACCTCGTCTCCTGGTTCAACACCGAGCAGATCCTTGTTCTTTTCTATCACCGACCGGTAATACCGAACCTGCCCGTGGAAAAACCAACGATAGGCAAAAGCAATGATTTCAAAAAGGCGTTCATGACGCTTGCTGGACATACAGCTCCATGGTATTGAAAAAAAAATGGTTCAAAGCTTGTGTAAAAAACCCCTCCGGGCAAGGTTTTGCTCCGGAGGGGGAAAATACGGGGGTTTTGGTTCTACAGTTTCTTGTAAGCGAACCACCAGTCGTAGGAATTTTCCATACCCTTTCGCTCGTTGGCACTCTCGTGATCACTTGCAGGCGGAATAATCACCTGATCACCGAGAAGTTCATTGTTCGGCCAATTAGCAGGACATGCCACACCCTTACCGTCGCTGGTTTGCAGAGCTTTGAGAGAACGCAGCACCTCTTCCATATTTCGGCCGATTTCCTGGGGATAGTACATCATCAGCCGCATAACCCCTTCGGGATCTACAATGAATACCGCACGAACCGTGTTGGTTCCCTTTCCCGGATGCAGCATTCCCAACGACTTTGAAACAACGCCGAGTTCATCCGCTATTACCGGGAAGGGTATCTTTTGGCCCAGATTTTCATCGATCCAGTCCACCCATTTGATGTGAGAGAAAACCTGGTCGACCGAAAGACCGATCAGTTTGCAGTTGAGCTTCTCGAACTCATCACTCATCTTGGCGAATGAATAGAACTCGGTCGTGCATACAGGGGTAAAATCACCCGGATGACTGAACAGAATAAACCACTTGCCCTTATAATCTTTGGGCAGTGATTTCGGTCCGTGTGTTGTCTTTACCTCGAGTTCGGGGAATTTGTCTCCCAACAGTGGTAATCCTTGATTTTCCATTTCCTTCCTCCTGATTGTTGTTCGACCCGGGGAAACAGCTGTTCTGTGGGTCTTTACATAACAGCCACTTAACCTTTGTCAGCAAGTCGAACTTATTAATATATAGGAATTATTCCCATAATTAAGAATAATACCAAACCTTCACGCGGTCAAGATTCCCGCGTTTTTTTCCAGAAAAACAGCAGTTTGCAGAACCAACCTTATTACTCCTGCCGGTCTCCGGCATCTTGACCCGAACGGCCTCCCACAGCAGCCTCGGCGCCGGCGAGTGAGTCATAACCCGCCCGAGAAAAGAGGTGAGCATACAGTTCTTCGGAAAGATTGATTTTTTGCCGGGCTTTTTCATCGACATGCTCGGCAAGAAGTGTCAGCGTTTTTACGGAATAGGTTTTCAGCTCACAGCGAAGGTAGGTTTCAAAAGAGGTCTGTTCCGGCTGCGATTCTTCATCTGTCAATCCCCGGGCCCCGGAAAAAATATGAGGATACCGGAGAGCCGCTTCCCGCTGCCAACCAAGATACCGGGCGACAATCCTCTCGATAAGGGACGCACGGAGGGTTTGCCCGCCTTTCTGATTTCGGCTTGCCATGCAGGCATATTTTTCCGTCATCAGGTTTTTCCCCGCCCCTTCAGCCTCTTTCAAATCCCCGAGATAAGACTCACGAACTTTTTGGGACCAGACCGACAGCTGGGCTTCCCGGTGAAGGCGAAACGCTTGGAGATCGTCCCGACACGGCTCTTCCCCCTGCGAAGGAACGGAGACAAACATTCGTTCTTCCCGCTCGAGTATTTCTTTGGTTACTTCTTCATCCATGCTCTATCAAAGAGCCTCGGGCATACAGAGGTTCTTGCTTTCATTGGCAACCCGTCCACATGCCTTGCAGATATATTTCGGGGCATTTACCATTTTCTTGAAATCTTCCTTGTTCTCGGTCAGAAAGCCAATATTTTGCAGATAGCAAAGATGATTTTCATGATTTTCATGGGGCATATTGGGATCCATACTTTCTCCTTTTGATTTTCTATTTCAGTATAATTTTAGTATGGGTTTCAAAGCTTGTCAAAAAAGCCAGGAGACATGAGGAACTATGGATATTGGACGGCCGGATGCGCAGGGGCTATACTGTTTTACATAGATGACTCGAATCGATACAGAGGCATGAAGGAGGGTACATGAAAAAAAGCCGACACCGGTTGGTTAACGGTATTTTGATTCTGTTCATTGCAATGTTCGCGGCTGTGGCCGGTATTTCCGCTCAGGACGGCTATCAGCTGGGAATGGAGCCCACCCCGAAGAACCTGCGGGAATCCCTCAATGGAGCCAGTGCCTCAGCAGGCCGTAAAGAGCTTCCGGCCCGAGTCGACTTGTCCGAACACTTTCCGGAACCCGGCTACCAGGGAAATATCAACAGCTGTACCGGCTGGGCCACCGCTTATGCTTGTAAAAGTTACCAGGAAAAGATCGAACAGCAATGGAGCATCGAGAACAAAGAGACGATCTTCTCCCCCTCCTATGTCTACAATCAGATCAACGGCGGGCGTGACCAGGGAGCATCCCTCATAGACGCCGTCGATCTGGTAGTCCAAAAGGGCTGCTCAACTCTGGAGTCCATGCCGTACACGGAAAATTACCGGACAACTCCCGACCGATACGCTCATGCCGAGGCTAAGCGATTCAAGGCCGATTCCTACCGTTCCGTCGATCCCTCCCAAACTGCTGCGGTCAAACGACTTCTTGCCGAAGGACACTGCGTTATCATCGGAATGGATATCTATCAGAACTTCATGAACTACCGGGGCGGCACATACAACCGGGCCTCCGGTTCTTATCTCGGCGGGCACGCCATGACCGTCCTCGGCTATGATGACAGCAGAAACGCTTTCCGCCTGATTAATTCCTGGGGCAGCCGCTGGGGAGACGGAGGCTACGCCTGGGTCGACTACGGCTTGTTCGGCCGGCTTACCAAAACCGCCATGGTACTCTATGACCAGGTAGAAAACACTCCCGATACACAGAACCCGCCCTCCGGGATTACCGCTTCGGCAGGCACCTACCCGGACAAAATCAGGGTAAGCTGGGAACCGGTGAAAAATGCCGAGTCCTATCGCGTCTACCGGGCGGGGGGATCTCCCTCCGACTTCGAAGCAGTTGCTGCCGTACGGGGAACCACCTACCTCGACAACAGCGCACAAACCGGAAAGCGCTATTTCTATAGCATTACCAGCACCGCAGCTGGGCGGGAAAGTGAATATTCACCGGTTGTCCGCGGCTGGCTTAAAGAAGTGCCCCGGGAAATCGGCGCACCTCAGGGGTTGATAGGCCGGCTCGAAGGCGACTCGGTTCTCCTGCGATGGGAAACCGTACCGGAGGTTTCCGGCTACTACATCTATCGCTGGGACGAAGAGGTGGAAGAGTACCGCCGCATTGGCCGGAGCAGCAATGCCGGCTTCCGGGATCAACGTGCCGCAGAGGGCGGGCCGGGAATCCGCCGTTACATCGTGACAGCCTTTCAGGGAAAAACCGAAGGCAGCGCAAGTACGGTAGTGACCGTCCTCATCGAGAAGGGGGAAAGTCCAAAACCGCCTGCACCTCCAAAGGTGATCAGCGCCTCTCAGGGAGAGTATCAGCGGCGTATAGTCATCAAGTGGGAAGCAGTCGAGGGAGCCGATTCCTACCGCATACTCAAATGGTCCGAGAAAAACGGCTCGTGGATCGAACTGGCCGAAACCCCGAAGACCTATTATGAAGACCGCTACCTCCGGCAACAGAAAGCCCGCTACGCGGTAGTGACCCTGAAGGATGGCCTCGAAAGCGAATCCTCCTCCTATGTGCGTGGCTGGGTGCAGGGAACCGAAGAACCCGAAGAGCCCCAACCATACGACGACAGCGATTATTTCGACGACTACAATAAAGAGGAAGAGGAGTTTTTCGAGGACGAAAATTTCTTCTCCGACGACTCTTTCTTTACCGACGAGGAAGAGTTCTTCACCGATTTCGAACAGGAAGATTTCTTTTTCGGAGACGAAGAGGCATTTTTCGCTGTTGACGAGAAGGAATTCTTCGGGGAGGATGATGATTTCTTCTGAAAAAAGTGGTTCAAAGCTGTAAAAATCCATAGGAGGAATAAGAGCATGAAGGGAGTAATTGTAGCAGCAGGATACGGGACCCGGTTTCTTCCGGTTACCAAAACCGTAGCAAAGGAGATGCTCCCGATCATCACTAAGCCCTCGATTGCCTACATCATCGAGGAATTTATCGATTCGGGAATCGAGGACATCATTATCATCTCATCCAGAAGAAAAAGGAGCCTGGAGGATTATCTCGATCGTGAGATGGAACTCGAAACCGTCTTCCGGGCAGAGGGCGCCGAAGACAAACTCAGGGCCATCGAACCCTATCAGGCCCGTTTCAGTTTCGTCCGGCAGCAGAGGATGCTCGGGACAGGACACGCTCTCATGCAGATCAGCTCCCTCGTAGGCCGGGAACCCTTCATCGTTGCCTATCCGGACGACCTGCATTTCGGCAATCCCCCACTATCGGCCGGAATGATCGAAACCCATCAACAAACCGGCTGCAGCGTTCTGGCAACCATCCACGATCCCCCCAATCTAGAACGGTACGGGGTCCTCCGCTTAGCCGAAGATAATCTCCATGTTACTGGTATGGTTGAAAAACCGGCACCCGGCACCGAACCGAGCAAGGAAGTTTCGATAGGCAGATATCTGTACACAGCAACCTTCCTCGAATATCTGCAGGAAGGGTGGGAAAAACACCTCGAAGCGGGAAACGCCGGGGAATACTTCCACCTCTATGCCCTGGAAAAACTCATGGAGGAAGGGGCGGTAGTCCATCACCCGCTTCCGGCCGAGGAGCGAATCGACACCGGCAGCCCGGCCGGCTACCTCAGAGCAATCCTGAAAGCAGCCGCCGCTGATGCCGAGCTGCGCCCCGTCCTCGAAAAGGAAATCAAAAACCTTCAGGGATAGGGTTTCAGCCCGCCGGCTTCAGACTGCCGGCTTCAGGCTGCAAGCTTCAGCCCGCCGGCTTCAGGCTTCAGGCTTCAGACCCGCCGGCAGCCGGCTAAGGCCGAGGTACAGCTCGGCCGGGGCCGCAGACTACAGCCCGCAACAGTTTAGCTCAACCGGCCCCACAGACCACAGACCACAGGCTACACCCCACACCCCGCAGCCTGCATTCAGATTGGCCGGCCCTCTCCGGGACTTTTCGGGTCTTCCCGAAGTTCGGTAACGCCTGTCTCCTCGTTTTCCCCGGGGGACTGACCAGAAGATTCACCTGCACCGCCGGAGCCGACACTACCGCCGGCCGGTCCGGCTCCCCCTTCTGCATCCGGCAGCCCGCTTCCGGCGCTTTTCCCCGAAAGGCCTGCGCCCTCCTCGGCACCGCCACTCTCGCCGGCCTCGGTTCTGAACTTTTTAACCTCGGCATCGAGGCTCTCGGCCACCTCGCTCAGGGTCGAGGTCAACTGCGCCACCGATTCCATGGCGCTCATGATCTCTTCGGCGCCGGTTTTGACCTCGGACATGCCGTTTCGTACCTCGGTGGAAATCTGGTTCACATCGGTCATGGAACCGTTCATGTCCTGAATGCCCTGGTTCATCTCGCCGGCGCCATTCTTTACATTCAGGGAGATGTCCTTGAGGGAGACCATTGCTTCCTGAATCGTACGGCCCCCGGTCTGGAGTTCCTTCGCACTCGCATTGATCTCCTCGAAGGCATCGGAGACGCTGTGGACCTCCTGGTCGATCTCTCGAAAGGCTCCTGCGGTAACATCTGCATTCTCGGAGGTAGAATCGATGGCTCCGGTTATCTCCTTGATCAGGGCGGTGATATTCTTCGATTGCTTGCTCGTGTTCTCCGCCAGGTTCCTGATCTCATCAGCGACAACGGCAAAACCCCGTCCGTATTTTCCGGCATGAGCCGCTTCAATCGCCGCATTCATCGAAAGAAGGTTGGTCTGAGCGGCAATGGAGGCAATGATCGCCGTCATCTGCTGAATACTGTCGATGCGCTCGGCCACCCCCTTCTTGAACGTTTCGATGGTGGTATTGAGCTTTTCTCCACCGTTATTCGCCGTATTGATCAGGGTATCGGTGGCAGCCCGTTTTTCCTCGGTAATACGGGCCACACTTTCAATAGAAGCCATCATCTGCTCAGTGGAGGCCGAAGACTGCTCGACCATAGCCGCCTGACTCTCGATCTGCTGGTCCAGACTGTGAATGCTGGCCGCAATCTCTTCGAGGGCGCTGGTCACCTCTCCGATATTGTCGTCGAGCTTCCCGATCAGGTTGGACATACTGGTAACGTTCGATGTTATCTCCTCGAGGGAGGCCGCAGTTTCTTCGGCGGTAGAACCGAGATCCTGTTTCACCTCCATATTCCGCTCGGACTGACGCTTGATATTCCTGATGATCCGGCGGAGCTTTCCGGAAAACTCATTAAAATACCCGGCCATCTCGCCGACCTCGTCGTGCCTGTCCACATCCACCTGCCGGGTCAAATCCCCCTCGCCCTGAGAGATATCCTTGAGAATCTCCGCCTGGCGAAGAACCGGCTTGATCAAAGCTGCGCGGATAAGCAGGAAGAGGCCCCCTACCAGAGCCATCCCGGTAACAACGAACTGGATGATCGTCATGATCACATTTTGCGTGATAAGGGAACGCTGCTCTTCAATATTCTGTACATACGCAATCTGGCCCACCACTCTTTCAGAATAATCCTGAAGGGGTATGTAGGAAACAGCAAAATTCCGGCCTATATCGGACAGGCTTTCTACCTGCCGGGAAGATGCATCGAGCAACTCCGCAGAAAGCATCGATTCAGGCTCTATCCAGTCCGCACTTACCTCGGAAATCAGGAAATCGCCGATCTCGCCTTGAAAATAATCAGCCAGGTCAGCTTCGAAAAAGAGCTCCCTGGCCACCTTGGAGTTCACAAGCAGAACCATCCCGTTCTGCCGCCCTCTTTTGAGCATCGGGATAAGCTCGAACGGATCAGTGTACAGCTCCACCGAACCGAGATACTCACCCTTGTCGATGATCGGCGCGATCCCCCGAATAGCAATGCCGCCCCGTCCGACCTCGATCGCCCGCAGAGGCGCTCGGCGTTCTTTTACCTTGAGAATCGTATCACGAAAACCCGACAAATCATCGTTCCAGGTATCTTTCCATACCCGGAGAAAACTCACAGCCGGGTCCCGGTGGAAATGAAGCCGGAGTTCTTCCTTTCGAAGATTCTTTTTGACCGCCTCGACCAGAGGCATAACAGTCTGCTTCAACTGCTCCCTGCCTTCCGCTGCATCAGGATTCCGGTAGGCAGCCTCGACCCCATCCATCTCGGAAAAGAGACTCGCCACCTGAAGAGAATCCTCCTGCAATGAGGCAACCAGGTTCCGAATGAGATCAGATTTCTCCGCCGCCTGTTCGGTCAGGCTCCGCTCGAGATCCTCCTGCCCAAAGGCCCAGGTGCGCCAGATCACAATCGAAACCAAAATCCCCAACGTAATGACCAATATCAGCGGAATCTTTACCGCCGCCTTCATATCCTTAAACGCCATACACCTTCCTTCTGTAGGGATTATCGGCAAAGCTCCCCGCCACCACCACAATCGGAACCGGCCCTTCTAAAGCTGCTGTGTACAGCTGCTGCATCGATTACCCCTTTTGCTTCTTGGCAATCTTCGCCCATGTGTCTCTGAGGGTTACCGTCTGATTGAATACCAAAGTCCGTTTCCCCTTATCATCCGACCGGCCCGAACCGATCCCGCCGCGTACCGGCTGGTCCAGCACGTAGTAGCCTTTGCGAAGGAACTGGTAGCGGATGTTCGCAGGCGAATCAGATTCGTAGACCGAAGACCCGCGCCGCGCTGCAGCCCCCGCGCCGGCCCCGGTCGATGATGCCCCGACAGCCTGGGCCTCAGCACCGCCGGCAGCCCCCGCCTCGGCTCCGGTCGACGGTGCACCCCCCGCCTCGGCCCCCGCCGCGCCGCCCGCCGTCTCGGCCAGCCACGGCTCGGCCTTGCAGCCGGTCAGCACCGTTTTCGACTCCGGATTCAGGTAGTCGAAAAAGCTCTCCCCCTCATCCAGGTCAGAAAGATCCTCCCGGGTAAACAGCGTCGAGTAGTGGTTTACCTGCACATCCGCCGCGTGGGCGGCCGACACCCAGTGGAGGGTTCCCTTGACCTTCCGGCCGTCCTCGGACCATCCGCCCCGGGTCGCCGGGTCGTAGGTCGCCCGGATCTCGGTGATGTTGCCCTCCGCATCTCGCTCGACCCCCGTGCACGTTACGTAATAGGCGTGCTTCAGGCGCACCTCCCGCCCCGGGGCCAGGCGGAAAAACTTCTTCGGCGGGTCTTCCATGAAGTCCGCCGCCTCGATGTAGAGCTCCCGGGAAAAGGGGATCTTCCGTCCGCCCGCCTCGGGATCCTCCGGGTTGTTCTCTCCCTCGAACCACTCAACCTCGCCCTCAGGGTAGTTCTCGATCACAAGGCGCACCGGATCGAGGACCACCATCACCCGGATCGCCCGCTTGTTCAGGTCCTCCCTCAGCATGTGTTCGAGGAGGGCCAGGGCCACCATACTGTTGGTCTTCGACACCCCTACGCGCTCTGCAAAGGCCCGGATCGCCTCCGGGGTGTAGCCGCGCCTTCGCATCCCCGAGATCGTCGGCATCCGCGGATCGTCCCAGCCGTCCACGTAATTCTCCTGCACCAGCTGCATCAGAAGGCGCTTGCTCATCACCGTGTAGGAAAGGTTCAAGCGGGCGAACTCGATCTGCTGCGGATGATAGGCCCCCAGCCGGTCCAGAAACCAGTCGTACAGCGGCCTATGGTTTTCGAACTCCAGAGTGCAGATCGAATGGGTGATCCCCTCGATCGAGTCCTCCAGCCCGTGAGCCCAGTCGTACATCGGGTAGATGCACCACGTATCTCCGGTGCGATGGTGACTCTTGTGCAGGATCCGGTACATTACCGGGTCGCGCATGTTCAGGTTCGGCGAGTTCATGTCGATCTTCGCCCGCAGGACGCACTCCCCGTCTGCAAACTCTCCGGCCGCCATCCGCTTGAACAGGTCCAGGTTCTCCTCTACCGAACGCTCACGATAGGGACTTACCACCCCCGACTCGGTCGGCCCCCTCCGGTTCCGGCTGATCTCCTCGGCGCTCTGGCTGTCCACATAGGCATCCCCCTGCCGGATCAGCTGCAGGGCATACTCGTACATCCTCTCGAAATAATCCGAGGCGAAAAACAAGCGGTCCTCCCAGTCGAAGCCCAGCCAGTGCACATCCTCGATGATCGAATCCACGTACTCCTGCTCTTCCTTGGTCGGATTCGTATCGTCGAAACGCAGGTTCGTCTTCCCGCCGTAGTCCTCGGCGATCGTAAAGTTCAGCACGATCGACTTCGCGTGTCCGATATGGAGGTAGCCGTTGGGCTCGGGCGGAAAGCGCGTGTGCACCCGTCCCCCGAAACGACCCGACTCGTTGTGCCGGTCGATGATCTGCCGGATAAAATCCTTCTGTTCCCTGTCCGCCTGTTTGTTCTCGGTATTTTCTTCGCTCATGGCCTTCCCCTGTTTGATCCCACAAATAATACCAGACTGCCGGAGGGAGGGAAAGCCTTCCCTCCAGGCCGATCCCGGCCGCCCCCGGGGCCCATTCCTGCACGCCGAAACCCTCCCTTCCCTGCAAAGATAAGCTGTTTTAAAAGCGGCCTCCGCAGCCTTCTCCCGCCCCGGGGCCGAACCCGTCCGCTTATCCGGCCCCGCTCCTCCGCTCCGCCGGGCGACCGGGGCCGGTATCGTCCTCCTCCCTTCACGGGGCTCCATCCCCGCCCGCGCCGCCGGCCCCTTCGCCCCGCG
>JAIPGG010000046.1 GCA_021736255.1 Spirochaetales bacterium
TTTTTCATACCTACCTCCCGATAGATTGTAGTTGTCCGGAACCATACCGAAAGAGATCAGCAGTTCCCAGACAGTTAATATGACCTCCGCTGCCGCAGCTGGTCGGCGGCAATTGCAGAGATAATTACCATACCGATAACCGCCTGCTGCCAGTAGGCGGAAACATTCAACAACACCAGTCCGTTGCGTAATACACCCATAATTGCCGCGCCGAGGATCGCTCCGAGAATGGTTCCCTTTCCTCCGGTAAGACTGGCACCTCCGATGATAACAGCGGCTACGACGTCCAGCTCGTAACCGAGCCCGGCGGTAGACTGCGCTACCCCCAGACGACCGGTGGCAATCAGACCGGCAATCGCCGCCAGAACACCGGCGAGGATGTAAACCACCATCTTCACCGCACCGATACGGATACCCGAAATAGCCGAGGCCTCTTCATTTCCGCCGATGGCATAGATGCGCCGGCCGAGCACCGTTTTATTCAGAAAAAAGGTGAACCCGATAGCCAGAGCGACCATATAGAGGACCGGCAAAGGAATCGGCCCCAGGTACCCCTGGCCCAAAACATTAAAGGCCGCAGGAGTACGCACCGGATATCCACTGGTCATGGCGTAGGAAAGCCCCCGGACTACGCTGAGCATTCCCAGGGTGGCGATAAAGGGAGGCATGCGTATCTGGGTGATCAAAAGACCGTTGACCGCCCCGATTCCACCGCCGACGACAATCCCCATAGGGATTGCAAGAGCTATAGGAACCCCCCAGGTGTGCATGGCAATAGCGCCGATAAGCCCGCCGAAGCCGTAGATCGAACCAACCGACAGGTCTACACCGCCGCTGATGATAACCATGGCCTCGCCGATGGCAATAATCGCAATATAAGAAAAGGCCCGGGCCACCGAAAAAAGGTTGGACTGACTGAGAAAGTTCTCGGTGCTCAAGCTCAGGATCAAACAGAGCCCGAGCAGAATCAGGGCCACTCCAAAAGTCGGCCGTTTCGACTGTGTCCGCATCCAGTCGGAAAAGCTCCTCCCGGACTCCTGTACTTCACTCTGCTCTGCCGGCATGATGCAGTTCCTCCTGTGTGGTGCGTAGTGCCATCTCCATGATTTTCTCCTGGGTCGCTTCCCCCCGCTCCAGTTCGCCTTTTTTGCGGCCCTCGTGCATTACGACGATCCGGTCGCTCATGGCCAGGACCTCGGACATCTCCGAACTGATGATAATGACTCCAACACCGTCTTTCGCCAGTTCGGTAATAAGCCGGTGGATCTCCTTCTTTGCGGCTACGTCGATGCCCCGGGTAGGTTCATCGAGAATCAGAATTCTCGGCTCGAGGGCCAGCCACTTGGCAACAACCACCTTCTGCTGGTTTCCTCCGCTGAGGTGCAGCACCTCCTGTTCCTGGCTCGGGGTCCGGATCGACAATTTTTCGATGAAGGACCGGGTGATATCGTACTCCTTCCGCTCCTTGAGAATCCCATTCGGAAAGAAAAAGGGAAGCCCCGGCAGGGTAGTATTATGACGCACCATCATCTCGAGAATGAGCCCCTGGTCTTTCCGGTCCTCGGGGATGAGTCCTATGCGGTGTTTTATCGCATCAAAGGGCGTTCGGATATTCACCTCCTTCCCGTTGATCCGAATCGTACCGGCGGTCCGCTCATCGACCCCAAAGACCGCCCGCATCACTTCGGTCCTGCCCGCACCCACCAGTCCTGCAAACCCGAGTATCTCGCCCTTGCGAAGGGAGAACGAAACATTCTCTATTCCTGCGTGGGAAGAAATATTCTCCACTTCGAGAATGGGCTCGGTGATCTCTGCCTCCTCCTTTACGAACAGGCTGCCGAGTTCCCGGCCCACCATCATCTTGATCACCTCGTCATGGCTGAGCTGGGAGGCAGGCTTTGTCCCCACATCCTTTCCGTCCCGCAGAACATGAATTCGGTCACAGATCTGAAAAACCTCTTCGAGTTTGTGGGAAACAAATATAACCGCCACTCCCTGCCCGGTCAGGCGTTTGATGATCTCGAAAAGCCGTTCCACCTCTTGCCCGGTCAGACTCGAGGTCGGTTCATCCATGATGATAAGCGAAGAGTGGATGGAGAGGGCTTTGGCCACCTCCACCATCTGCCGTTGGGAGAGAGGCAGATCTTCCACCCGTGTGTTCGGATTGATATGCAGGCCGGTCTGGCCCAAGAGCTCGCGGGTCAGTTTTCGTGACTGGTTATCATCAATAAGGAACCGGGAACGACGGAGCTCCCTCCCGACGAAGATATTGTCGCTGACGGTCAGATTGGGAATCAGGTTCAGTTCCTGGAAAATAACGCTGATACCGAGTGCTTGAGATGCGATAGGATCAGGTATCTCTACCGCTTGCCCCTTTACTTCAATGATTCCCTCATCGGGCTGTTTTACCCCGGCGAGTATTTTGATCATCGTGGACTTACCGGCCCCGTTTTCTCCAATGAGGCCCATGACCTCACCGGGATAGACGTCCAAGCCGGCTCCGTCCAATGCCTGTACCCCGGGAAATTGTTTTTTTAAACCGGTTACTCGAAGAATAGGATCAGGCATATAGGGTTCCTGTGTTATTGTTCATTGCCGGATGATAATTGTAGCACGTCGGAGAAGGCTGTCAAGCATTTCACGCAAACGATTGCCCGGCACAGCCGCAGACTGGGAATCTCCAGACAAACTCGAGCCCCCTGCTTTAACCCGAGGGTGATAATAGGTATATTCTAATTATGGACAACCGCCTGGAGGAACTGGAACGGCGCTTGGAACGCTGGCGCATAGTATACAGTAGATACAACCCCGCCTCGGAGATGCTCTACGACATTCGGGAGGCCGGTGATGACATGAACTGGCTTATCCATGAAGTCCGGAGGCTCCGGGAAGAAAACGGGCAGCTCCGGGAGTTCATCGATGAACTCCGGCGGCAGATGGAAGATGAATTGTCACCCCAAAACAGATCGAAGAAGAAGAACCGATGAACATTCCCTCATTGCCACCAACCGCACCTCCTTATCTTCGCACAACATCCACACCGGCTTCACCGAACCTTCACAGATCCCTGGTACCTTCTTTTCTTATAAACAGAAAACCATCAATTCTAAGGAGTATGCAATGAAAAAGAAAAACCTGTACAAATCCGCTCTGCTTGCCGTAACGGTAGTCGCTTTTGTTTTTACAGCATCCGGTTTATTCGGGTACAGCCAAGGAAACGGCCGTGGACAGAACCAAGCCGGGTCCGGCAGGATAAACAACAGCTATCTATTCGGTGTGGTCGAAACATTCCCCATACAAGATCTGAGTTCTGAGGAAAAAGAAAGCATTCGCTACATGCGGGAAGAGGAAAAGCTCGCCCGGGATGTCTATTCGGCACTCGCAGACAAATGGGACATGCCGATCTTTGCAAACATCGCCCAAAGCGAGCAGACACACATGGAGGCATTGAAATTCCTGATCGACCGGTACGACCTCGAAGATCCGGCAGGAAAGGATGTTCCGGGAGAATTCCAGAACCGGGAAATCTCCGTTCTCTATAATGATCTCGTTGAAAAGGGGAGCAGATCCCTATCCGCAGCATTCGAAATCGGCGTGACAATCGAAGACCTCGATTTAGCCGACCTGTACAAGGACATCGATAACTCGGACAATGACGATCTTCGCGTGGTATATCAGAATCTGGCCAAGGGCTCCCGAAACCATCTGCGCTCGTTTTATCGGCAGCTTGCTTCCGAGGGAGGAAGCTATCAGGCAAAATATCTCGAACAGAACGAATTTGACAGGATTCGCACCAGCCGCCCTGAGCGGGGTGTCGTTATTGAAGAGCCGGAATTCCAATTCTGAGGTCATTGATGATGACTGATTCTTCAAACTCTAAGAAAACACGGCGGCACTCGCGAAAGCTTGTTGTCCGCCGTTGGGTGCAAATCGGATTTTTCGTTCTTATCGCTCTTATCTCGGTCAATCACACCCTCGACGAAACCGGACAGGCCATACCGGTTTTGTCGTCGGCCTCGTTGCATGCCCTTTGCCCCTTCGGCGGTGTGGTCTCTATCTACACCTATATCACCGACGCAGCTTTTGTAAAAAAAATCCACGAATCAGCCTTTATTCTAATGGGAATCGTTTTTGTACTAACGGTACTGTTCGGACCGGTTTTCTGTGGCTGGGTTTGCCCCTTCGGGACCTTCCAGGAGTGGCTGGGTAGGATAGGCAGAAAACTCTGGAAAAAGCGGTATAACAAATTCGTACTGCCGGGCCTCGACCGGGTACTGCGGTATTTGCGATATGCAGTGCTGGCATGGGTGATCATTATGACCGCCAGGACCGCCCAGCTCGTGTTTCTCGAGGTAGATCCCTACTTTGCCCTGTTCAACTTCTGGACCGGAGAGGTAGCCCTTAGCGGATTCATCGTTCTTGGAGTGGTGATCGTGCTTTCGCTCTTTGTGGAGCGGCCCTTCTGCAAGTATGCCTGTCCCTACGGAGCGGCGCTCGGTTTGTTCAACCTCTTTCGGGTCTTTTCGATTCGCCGCAACCGAAACACCTGCATTAACTGCAAACTCTGCGACCGGAACTGTCCTATGAACATTCCACTTTCCACCGCCGGAACGGTTCGGGACCCTCAGTGTATATCCTGTCTGCAATGCACCTCAGAGTCTGCTTGTCCGGTAAAAGGGACAATGGAATTGATGGTCGGGCAATATACGGTTCTTCCGGCATCCTCGCCCCCCGACGGGAAAGGAGGCTGAAGATGAAAGAGATAGGGGAACGCAGTTTGGCAATCGTAATTACAGCGGTCTTTGTCGCCGGCATAGGGCTGACCATGACCTTCAACCTCTGGACCACCGAGGCGAGCAAAACACCGGCAATCTACACCGAGGGGGAATTCGCCGGTGAATATAATCCGGCTGATATCCGGGGTTCGTACAGCCTCGGGGAGATCGGAAGATTATTCGATGTTCCGGTCGAGGACCTATCGGCCGCTTTTCATATAGACGACGAGAATGCAGCTGAGTTTCAACCAAAGTATCTCGAAAAGATCTTCGAAGGTATACAGGGATACGAAATCGGCACCGACTCTGTTCGCCTCTTTGTAGCTGCGCACACCGGTCGGCCATTTACCCCTGAAGAAACAACAGCTTTGCCGCGGACAGCTCGTCCTATCCTGAAAGAGCGATTCGAGGAAACCGGACGGCCGGTCGAGAATCTCGAATCGTATACCTTCCTTGAAACAACCGAGACCGCCGGCAAGGATCCGGAGGAAGCGGCCTCCGAAACAAGTGAAAAAGCCTACGAGGTCAGAGGAAAAACAACATTCGGTGAACTCCTGACTTGGGGCGTGGCCGAAGAGGACCTGGCAGCCCTGCTCGGCGGAAAGACCGGCCCCCGATCATCCTCGGTCCGGGACTGGTGCATCGAGGAGGGAATTGAGTTTTCCATGGTTAAGAACGAGATACAAAGACTCGTGGATCAACTCGATTAAAAGAAACCGAGGGACCTCAGAAAGGGCGCCTCTAAATCACAGCCCCCCGCCTTTTCGGCCGGGGGGCTGATTTGTCAAGGTTCTGCCGGAACTCGGTACGTTAGGACTCGTCGGCCTTCTTTATCAGCCTGATTTTTTCAATCGTTATTTCCTCTACCGGTTGACCCTGCTCGTTCACCTCGGTTTCGGCAATCTTGTCGACCACATCCATTCCATCGAGCACCCGGCCGAAAACTGTGTGCCTCCCGGCAAGCCAGGGGGTCTGCACATGGGTAATGAAAAACTGCGAGCCGTTGGTATTCGGACCGGAATTTGCCATAGCCAGCATTCCTCGGTCGGGCCAGTGGCTTTCGTTTTCGGTGGTATAGGTATAGCCCTGCAGTTGGTAGAGTTCCTTTATCGTGAGTTCATCGATTCTCTGCTTGATCTTTTCAACATTCTTATCGAATTCCTCCTGGCTCTCTATACCCATATCAGCAACAATGGGGGCTACAATCCGTTCCGAAAATTCTTCCTGGCTCCTGACCATGAGCCACTCTTTCGTTGCTCCCTTTGAATTGATAACAGGGACTTCATCCAGTCCGAGAGAGTCGGCGTTTATCTCGTCCCCAAAGGTATAACCCGGACCTCCCCGTCCGTTGCCGAGAGGATCGCCGCCCTGAATCATGAAATTCTTGATTACTCGATGAAAGGTCAAACCATCATAGTAGTTGTCAGTCTCTTTCTTGCCGGTGTCCGGATCAGTATATTCCTTAATTCCCTCGGCAAGTCCGATAAAATTGGAAACAGTGACCGGGGTTTCATCATTGAAGAGCTCGACATCAATATCACCCATACTCGTCGAAATACGGCAAACCGGCCTGGATGAATCTTCCATAGCCGCTTTGTCAAAATTTACCGCTGCCGCGGGGAGAAGAACTGCAGTCATCAATACCGCGACAAAAACCAACATCGTTTTCCTGTGTAACATAGGGGCGAGTCTAAAGCATACACGGTTGAACGAAAAGGGGCCGCCCCCCAATTTTACCCATCGACAGGCTCCGCCTCCTGCAATTGACAACAGCCGCCGGTGGTCATAGAATATCCCACATACCGGTTGCGGAGGACGTCAGGCAGTATCGAGAGACCGCCCTCTTCTGCAAACGGCTTGCGGGCGATTAACTCAGTGGGAGAGTGCTACCTTCACACGGTAGAAGTCACTGGTTCAAATCCAGTATCGCCCATTACAAGTGAGCGAGGCAGCCGGAACGAAATCCTATTCGACCGGAAACCGGATCGTAAACACCGGATAAGGGCTTTTTTGCAGTTCGATTGTCCCGTGGAGCTACTTCAGATGGGACAAATCCATGAAAACGACCATATGAAGCTCATCGAGAGAAAAGGCCCGAACGGAAACGTAGCGAACCCGGCCGTCTTTACAGTGAATATAGGCTTCCACTGGTTCGATCTCTTTTCCGGTTTCTGCCGCCCTCCTCAATAATTCCTCCCATCGGGAGGAAACCTGCCGCCGGTACTCCGGATCCGGATAGGCTAGTTCCCACCAATGGGAAACATCGGGAATGTCTTCTTTGGTATAGCCGAAAAGCTCCATGAATTTTTCATTCACCGACAGGACCTTTTCGCTCTTACCGGTGGAAAGAAGGACTGGAACCGGAAGTTTTTGAACAATCCTCTGTGCATTGTTTTTTCCATCCTGCACAGATTGCTCGTAGGCTTTTCGAGCGGTAATATCGATGGCTACAGCGATTGTGTAGAGTGGGTTCCCCTTGTTGTCACGGACCATATTCGATTCTAATTGTACCCAAATCGTTTTCCCGCTTTTGTGGATGTAGCGTTTTTCCAGAGAAAAGGAATCGCTCTCCCCGGAAAGCATTTTTTGCACAGTGGGCTCCTGGGCCTGCCGGTCCTCCGGGTGGGTAATTGTAAATATATTCATTTCCAGCAGTTCATCTTTGCTGTAGCCGGTAATCAGGGAATACTTTTCATTCATATCGATAAAGCTGCCGTCCAGCCGAAATTGCCCTATTCCCACGGCGGCCTGGTTGAATATGGTGCTGAGCTGTTTTCTGCTCTGCTGCTCGCGGTGATACGCCTCAAAAAGCTCGAAGGCCATGGAGATCGCTTCGACGAGGACAAACTCCCCGGCGCTCTTCAAGACATAGCCATAGCGGGTAATGCCCTTTACCCGATCCACCATTTCTTTTTCCGTATGGCTGGTCAGAAAAACAATGGGCAGCTCTTGATCTTTGAGGATAATCTCCGCTGCCTCGGTACCATCCATCTTCCCTTTTCCCAGATCGATATCCATCAGGATCAGATCGATATCCTGGTCCCGAACTGCGGCAATCGCCTTTTCTGCTGTGTGCGCCGTGAGAACATGAAACCCATGTTTTTCGAGCTTTGTCTTTTCATCCAAAGCAATAAGGGCTTCATCTTCTACGAGGAGAATTGTACAGCTGTTTTCCCTATTCGAGACGCACCTTTCCAATAGACACCTCGGAAGAAGTATAATTTCGATTATTCATCATCACAAGCCGGCTTTTTGGGACATTGACGCGGTGGGCAGGCCCAAGGAACCTGATCATCCCCGGAGATAACCGAGGAGGACAAGCACCGGATCGCGATCCACGTGCCGGTCAAACCGCTCTAGTCCGCTTTTAGACGCAGTCCCCGCCGCCGGCTATGAAGCCGAAGGCCGGGGGCTGCTTTCCTGCAGGTAACGCAGAATCATCAGCCACTTGTAGCCGGCAACAAGGTTGTCGTAGCCGTCGAAAGAGTAAAGCAGGTTGTTGTAGTAGAACTCGAGCTTCTCGTTGTTCTGTACGTTGATGCCGTTGAGTTTGGTAAAGGGAAAGGTAAACCGGCGGCCCGATGCTCGTCCTGATTCGACAGAGAACTCGAGACGGTCGGTGTACAAATCGAGCCGGCCGTTTCCCCGGAGAACCAGAGGATGGTCTCGATAACCGGTAGAAAACTTGATGCCGCCGTCGCTGTGAAGGAGCGTGCCGGGAGGCTCGTGGCGGTACTGGTCGACCCATTCGTGGAGCGCACCGAGCTGCCAGAGGTTCCAGTCGCGGATGGTCCGGAAAAAGGGCTCTTCGGCCGGGTGCAGGCGGCGGCGTTCGAAACTCCCGTGCCCCTGGTGAACCGCCGCATCCGTACTGTCGAAGGCCTCTCTGCCGGCGTCAGGATTCCCGTCGGCGAGCTTATCGAACATGCCGTAGACATCATACCGGACGGCGAAGCCGCAGCTGGTGCAGCGGTAGTCGTTTTTCTTCGATCGCATAGTAGAAAGGCCGCCGCAGGCCGGACAGGCAAAGAGGGCGAACTCGAGATTCTCGGCCCGGTCTGTTCCGTCGTAGCGGTACATGTGCTTTTTCTGAAACTCATATTCGTCGTAGTCCAGGTATCCTGCAAGCCGCTGGTGGATCTCGTCGGGCTTCATCTTTTTGATCTCTTCGGGGGTAAAGGCGAGTTTGTGTGTAACGGTCACCCTGCCGTGACGGAGCTTCTTTGCCCATCGGGGCCTGGTCAAATAGGAGCCTTGGATCAGCGGGACGATGACAGGAACCTTGAGGAGCTTGATCAGCTTGGAAGTGGACTCGATAACCGGCAGGGCATGACCGTCCCATGGGCTCTGTCCCTCGGGAAAGATGCCGATGACCGCACCCCGCTTTTTGAGATCCATAATGTTCCGCAGGCTCTCCATGTCGGACATGCTCTTGGTCTTGGGGACCGATCCCACCAGACCGAGGACAAAGCGCATGAGCCGGTTGCGGAATTGGGCATCGGCAACCACGTACTGGACCGGATGAGGAACAAAATAGCCGACGGTAAAGGGATCCCAGGGACAGTTGTGGTTGGGCATGACCAGGTAAGGGGGCTTGATTTTGCGGGGAAGCTCGCAGTTTTCACAGACCCAGTAGCGGCGCCTGGTAAAATGCCTGGCCAGAGTATTTCGCAGGAGCAGGTAGAAGGCGCGGCTGTATATGATTTTTCTGCGTTTTTTGCCCATAATGGATGACCATTTTCCCGGTGACAGGCTTACTGGTCAAGTGCGGCCGCCGGCGGCTGCGGAAGAGCCGGAAGCTCGAACCTGAGCCCTAAGGCTGCAGCGGGCTTTCTCCCCGCTTTTCGGCGCTGCGCTTTCGCAGAATCAAGAACACTGCCGCACCGATGATCATCAACGCGCAGAGGATCTGGCCGGTGGTGAAGTTCCAAGGGGTTAAAAACAGGTACCGGGGATTGGCACCTTCGGCCAGCTGAATCGGGAAACCCATGCCGGGATCGGGCTGGCGAAAATATTCGATTACAAAGCGTACAATCCCGTAACCGAGAATGTACATCCCCATCAAAAAGCCGCGGAAGGGACTGCGTTTTCGCAATAGAAGCCAGAGAACGATCCAAAGAAAGATGCCTTCAAAAAAGGCCTCGTACAACTGTGAGGGATGGCGAGGCAGATTGACAAGGCTTTTCCCGCTCAGGTCCATACCGGCCTCCCCGGCTACCTGCTGCACCCAGGGTTCGTCGGTGGAAAAGCGCTCGGCATGAGGGAAGATCATACCCCACGAAATCGAGGTGACCCGGCCGTAGAGCTCGCCATTGATAAAGTTGCCCAGCCGGCCGAAGGTATAGCCCAGGGGAATGCCGGGTGCCAGCAGTTCAGACAGCTCGTAAAAACGCCGGCCGGTTGCTTTTGCATAGATAATAACCGCCGCGATCACACCGATCACCCCGCCGTGGTAACTCATACCCTGCAGCCCGACGAACCGGCCGTTCCGGAAGGGCCAAAAAATCAACAGGGGATTGCTCTGATATATCCCCGAAGGTTCATATACCAGAGCGGAGAAAATCCGCCCTCCTAGGAGAACGCCGATAATCGCCCAGAAAAAGAAGTTCGCTATCTCTTCCCGGTTCATATCATAATCGAGTTCCTTCACCCGACGGACGAAAAAGTAATAGGCCAGGGCAAAAGCCACCAGGTACATCAATCCATACCAACGGATCGGCAAGCCGGGAATAATCTCCGGTTTGAGCCAAGAAGGATAGTTCAGAATGGCCAGCATAGTCTGCTCCTTAGATTTTCCTTAGCCCGTCCGGTTTATTCTCCCGCTTCGACGGCAGCTTCTTCGTCCTTCTCGAGCTTGTACTCTCGAATATGCCCGGATTCACGCTCGAAGACAAATTTTACCTTGGTTTTCTTTTTGGTGATCTCGAGCTGACGGGTGTGGCTCTCCAGAATCACGCCGGGAAAGACCGTTCCCTGAACAACGATTTCTGCCGGGTAGTGTTCCTCGAATTTCTCCCGCAGGGTAAACAGGCGCAGGCTCCGTTTCTCGATTTGCTTGAGCAGAAGGAGTTTTTCTTTGCGTAGTTTGGCAAGATGGCTTTTCATGCCCGAGTTTTCTTCCTTTTTCATCAGAAAATCGAAACGGGCGGCTTTTTCCTGGGCCTTCTCCAGTTCCTTCTGTTCGAGTTCGATCCTGTCTCCGATCAGATAGTCCTGACCGAAGGATATGTGAGTAGCAGATCCCCGCTCCGAGCCGAGGTTCTTGGCGACTACCCCGTTTCGGGCCCGGACTTTCCCCCCGATGATGTAGCCTTTTTCCCCGTTCAGTTCAAATTTTCCGTTGCATTTGATGTTGCATCCTATGCAGGCGTTTTTTACCGTGAGGTTCCCAACACTCAGAATGGTCGCTTGCTCGAGATAGTTCGCCTGAATGTTCTTTTTGCTGCGAAGGGCCGCTTTCCCATGCCCCTTTACCCCGCCGCCGACTACTATGTCGCCGTCGGCCGATACGAGGGCAGACTCCACATTCTCATCGATATGGACCGTGCCGCCGGTCATAATATAGAACTTTGGTGAAACCGAACCGGTCACATGGACATCGCCGGGAAACTTGATGTTCCCCGTATTCAAATCCACATCGCCGTCGATCTTGTAGGATGCAAGAACATCGAGGAACTTTCCGTCGTAAAAAAGATTGCCGCTCCGGGCGGCAACGAGGTGGACCACCCCTTCGTCCGTTTCATCCCGGCGGATATTCGTTCCGGTTTCGAGGTTGAGAGGTTTTCCATTCTTTGCCGGGATGGTTTGCCCGGTCACATCCACTCCGTCTTGGGTGGTATCGGCAGGGGTGTAGATATCGGCAATGACATCGTGCTCCTTCACAGGGGTGTATCGGTCCTGGTTCCGGTAATCGGCCGTCCCATCTTCACGGAGGGTCACCCCCTTGCCTGATGCAAGGTTTACCCGGAAACGCAGTTCCGTCTCGCCGGCGGAGACCGGCGCCGTTCCCCCGGCGAATTTCAGATCCCGCACCGGCTCTCCCTCGAGGGCCTTTTCAACTGCCGCTTCGAGCACGTCCTCTCGAATCCCGCTTTTTACTCCACGCTGCTCGATAGCCTTTTGAACAGACTCCATGTCTACAGGGACCCCGGTCCCGATAGAAGGATCGAGGGTAAGAAAGGCGGACATCCGGTCCTCGGAAACCGAAACCGCAATGCGGGAGTCCTCATGCGGCCGGACCCGCAGCAGTACCGCTCCCTCGTCCGTTTGGCCCCAATCGAGCACCCCCCGGGCGGTCGATTTGATCGAATCCTGAATCATCTGCACATTCTCGTAGAACCGCACCTCGGGATCATTCCCGGGGATCACCGGCAGGGTAACTCCGTAGACATTCTGTCCCGGCTCACCGGGCTTCGGACAGTAGAGGCTTCCGATCTCCTGACCGGCCTCTATATAGGCCATCGAGGTAACCGAGTCCATCGGAAACTCGTCGAGGGATTCAATCTCTCCGAGCGTGTGCGGGTTCTCAAGGGCCCGCCGGCGTATCGTTTCCGTTTCTTTTTCATCGAGAAAAGAGAGGCCGGTTTTGATCTCCCGGTCCGCATTGCGGGTGGGGGCTTTCCCTTCCACGAGCAGATAGTTTTCGAGACTCTTCTTGTCGCTCTTCACGAACTCGGAAAGGTCCTGTTTGACCTTCTGCACGTCGAAGCCTTTTATCCCGCTCTCTTTGATAATGCGACCTACATCCTTCATGACCAGGGGCTTTCCGCCGCCGCGGCCCTTTCTGATCGTGAGGGTCGCCTTCAGCTCGGCTTCGTCGACATTGACCGAGATGGAGGAATCCATTTTCCGGGTAACCGGGTAACCGTCGAGGGCCACCTCCCGCTCGAAGGCATCCTCGAGGACCGCTTCCAGCTCCTCTTCGGAGAGGAGATCCTCGGCGGCGGCGCCGGAGGAAACCGTTCGCTCGATGACCGTGGAGGCGGCGGGGCGTTCAGCCCTGCTCTGGCCCGGTGTGTAATCCAACAGCCAGGTCAGTCCGTCAGCCGCCGGGTGGACCTCCCAGCTGTGTGCCTTGAACGGCAGGACCTCGACCCAATTCTCTCCCCGGCGCATAAAACCGGTTGCCGCAGCAACGAGTTCGGTCTTCCGTTTTTCCGCGCCCTTTCCCGCATAGATACCGGATTGTTCGAGCACCGGCGGAGGAATGGGTTTGCCGGCCAGGTCCCGTCCGGGAGTGCCGGGTTTAGCGGGAGTGATTTCGGCAAGCACCTCGCCGTTTTCCACATAAGCGGTCTGGAGAACCTTGGGATTTACGGCAACCGGTTCTTCCCGGCTTACATTTTCAGTGGTCTCTACCGTTTCTATTGTGTCCTTTCCAAAGGGAAGCTTGCTTTTTTTTCGTACCTTCTTCTTTTTCTTTACCTTCTCCGTACGGGTTATGGTGATCTGCGGGGGTCCTGCGTTGCGGATAACTTCTTCCGCCCGGCCCTGGTAGGCCTCCGGCAATTCCAGTTCCTTCCACTGGACCTCTTCGGGCTGTGGAAGTTCGGGAGCCTCTCCGCTTGCGAGCACTTCACGCAAGTCCCCGTCCGGTTCCGCAGCTCCTCCCTTTTTGACCTGTTTTCTGAGCGAGGCAAGTTTTTTGGAAACATCGTCCTGGGAGGGAAGGGAGGTAACCCCCTTATCGGAAAGGGCACTCAACACTGCAGCGGAATCGAACTCTCCCTCCTGATCCGGATAATAGACGAGAGTTGCATTCAAAAACGACTGATCGATTTCTATGTCAAAACTACCGGACAGCTTTGCAGTATCCATAAGCTCACCCCGTCAGGCTTTGCTGTTTTTTTGCATATACTGTGTGAGTTTCTGTTTCAAAAAACGGTTTTCCTTCTTGAGCTGGGTTATTTCATACTGCTGCTGCTTTACCGTCTCCACCAGATCCCCGGTCGTCAACGCCCCCGAATGGAGCAGGTCCTCCACATAGCCGATGCGGGCATCAAAATCTGTTTCCGCTTCCATTTCCGCTACCTGGTAGCTTTCATCCACCGACTCGAACTCCAGGAAGCCTTCATCCTCACCCTCCAGCTGTATCAGTTTGTCGGCAATACGCGCTACAGCCTGGGAAAGCACCGACTCCGGCTTATAGGTGATAATCGGCAGGCGGGAAGAAAGAGCAATATCCTGCATGTCGTCCCGGTACATTACTCCCAGGTGTTCGAGATCAATACCGAGATACTCTCTCACCGATTTGCGCAGCCGTCCGGCCCGGTCGGCGTCTTTGGGGTCTTCCAGCATATTGAACACCAGCCGTGGACGAAAGCGGCTGATCGACTCCCGCAGGGCCGCCGCATTTTTGGGGTCTATCCGGTCTAGGTCGTCGAGCAGGCGGGGGATATATACCCGCTGCAGCGACTGCCCTTCCTTTTTCAGGGATTCGAGATACTGTCCTCCCTCGGATTTTTTCTTCATCGAGGAAGCCATAATGCGGAACATGGCATTTTTGAGAAAAAGGTAGGCATTGACCGTTGCCGTCAGGTTCGGGGTGGTGATAATCATGCCCCTGCCGGACATGAGAAAGAAATCGAGGGTGTTGAAATTCGTTCCGGCTCCCAGATCCAGGACGAGGTAATCCGCCTCCATTCCCTTGAGGCGGCGAATGAGCTTCCCCTTCTGCCCCGACTGCAGATTGGCGATTCCCGGGATCTCCGCATCCCCCGGAACAAAGCGCAAGCCGGGATACTCTGTTTGCACGATGATCTGATCGAAGGATAGGTCTTTATTGTTCAGAAACGAACCGATGCCGAGTTTTACGTTCGGAGTACCAAGAATGATATGGAGATTGGAACCGCCCAGATCGAGATCCGCCAGTACCACAGATTTCCCCTGTTGGGTCAATGCTATGGCCAGATTGGCGGCCAAAAGCGACTTTCCGACTCCCCCTTTGCCGCTGGCAATGGGAAGTACGCGCATCTATTCCTCCTGAACTATCGTCTCTTCCAGCTTCGGCAGGTGACGGTCCGAATAGCTGGAATCTGTTGAGTCCTTTCCTGATGTGTTGTCATGAACCCGGCCGTCTTTTTTTTGCTTCGCATGGGTGATCGGTTTCAATATTAACAAAATGATGAAAAAAAGCAAATCGACTGCAGCAATAGCAACAGGAAGAAGAACACTCCGGCCGTTCATAATACCCGGCTGGTTGAGTAATATCGAGGTAATCTGAAATGCCACATAGATCAACCCGGGAAAAAGCACCAAAAGAGAAGCGATTTTGAGGAGAGGAAGATAGCTTGCATAACGGTGCGGTTGAAGAGCATAGACGAGAAACCCGATAAAGATTGCCAGAGATCCCCCTCCCAACCACAACAGCAGAAGGGAAAGACTGGGAATCGAACCGACTGGAAGGTGGTTCTGTATAAGGAAGTAGAGGAGCACGAAGTGGAGAAGGTACCAGAACCCTGCAAATATGTAGATGAGTTTTCCCGCAAAATGCATGTATGAGGAGTGTAAGGACTTCCCTCAGACCGGTCAAGACAAAACGAAACGGATTGAGGGCACAGCCCTTCACGGAAGCGATGATCCGTAGTAGATTTCTTGTACTATGGAAGAAAAACCGCATTCATCAAAGAATAGATTTCTCTGGGCCGGTTCCAGTGTCGCCGCTTTAGCCCTCATCCTTTTTCTGGCCCTTACCCCTGCCCTGTTCTCTCAGGCCGGGTTTACTCAATCGGAAGAATCGGACACCGAGAGTCAACGCCTGTTGACGCTGTTTCAACAGGTCTACTACTTCGTAAAGAACAACTACGTGGACGAGGTAGAAGCATCCACCCTCATCGAGGGAGCGCTTACCGGAATGTTCGAAAGCCTCGACGATCCCCACTCCGCTTACTTGACGAAGGAGGAAATGAGGGACCTGCAGGATACCACCACCGGCCGCTTCGGCGGTGTCGGATTGTATATCTCGAAACAGAATCCCGACCTGAGCGACGAGGCGGAAGAAGAGGGCTATTACCGGCCCTACGTAGAGGTTGTCTCTCCCATCGAGGGAACTCCGGCCTACCGCGCCGGCGTTCATGCGGGAGATTATATCACCGCGATCAACGGAGAGAGTACCGAGGACCTCAACATCGACGAGGTAGTGAAACGACTCAGAGGCGCTCCCGGCTCTACCGTAACGGTCACAATCCTGAGGGGCGAAGATCTGGTCTTTGATGTGGAACTCGAACGCGCAATGGTGGAGGTCCCGACTGAACGCCATGCGATGATTCCCGGCGGTATCGGATACATCAGGATTATTCAGTTCACCCCCTATACCCGCGAACGGGTCCGGGATGCCTTAGAAGATTTCCAAAAAAAGAGTTACGATTCTCTGATCATCGATCTGCGGCAGAATCCGGGAGGACTGCTTACCTCCGTGGTAGACACAGCGGATCTTTTCTTTTCCGGGGGGGAGATCGTCAGCACCAAGTCGCGAGTAAGTAAACCGGAGTCTTTTACCGCGAACCCCGGCTCGTTTGTTCCCTCCTCGTTCCCGATCATTGTTCTGATCGACAAAGGATCGGCCTCTGCCTCGGAGATTCTTGCCGGAGCCATGAAAGACAGGGACCGAGCACTCTTGATCGGGGAGACGAGCTACGGCAAGGGTTCGGTACAGCAGGTTCGCAGCATCGGCCAGGGCGGGTTCCGGCTGACTATGTCGCGGTACTATACCCCCTCCGGCGACACGATCGACAAGGTCGGAGTCACGCCTGATGTCAAGATCAAGGAACCGGAAATGACGGAGGAAGACATGGAATCCTACCAGGAACTCATTTCTTCCAGGGCTATACCCAAATTTATCGATGAAAACCCGGACCCGTCCCAGTCCAGAATCGACAGATTTGTCTCCAGTCTTCAAAAAGACGGGATCGAGCTGAAAGAGCGGATTATCAGGCGATTGATACGAAACGAGATAAATCGAACCAAGGACGATCCCCCGGTCTATGACCTCGAATACGACCTGATACTTCAGGAAGCGGTCGAACGACTCCAGTCGTAGGGATATAACAGAGTCCCGACGCCAGGATAGGGGGCAAAAACCGAAGGAGGCCGAATCATGAAACAGATAGAGGTTTCTTCAAAAGAAAAAACGGATCTGATCAATATAACCCGGGAGATTCAGTCGGTACTCGCAGAAAGCGGAATCGAATCGGGAATCTGCCATATCTTCGTTCCTCACACTACCGCTGCGGTGACCATAAACGAGGCGGCGGATCCCGCCGTTGCCCGGGACATCAAAATGGAACTGAACAAGATCGTCCCGTTTCAGGACGGATATAAACACATGGAAGGCAATTCTGCAGCCCACATCAAGGCGAGCCTGGTGGGACCGGCAGTATGCATTCCTATAGAAAACGGCCGTCCGGCACTGGGAACCTGGCAGGGGATCTATTTCTGTGAATTCGACGGACCCCGGCGCCGAAAGGTAGGTATTACCACCATTCCGGCATCCTGAAGGCGGGTGATGTGAGGCAGTTTCTTCTGCCCGGCGGCTTTTCCGGGGAACCGGAAATTCGAATCTCCGGGAAACAACACCACTACCTGACGGCTGTACTCCGCCTCGTGGAGGGTGAGGTCTTTCCGGGTATCGATTCCTCGGGCAACAGATACCGGCTTACCCTGCGCAAAAAGGAGGCGGATTCATGCCTGGTCGGTGTGGAATCAGCCGGAGATCCGGAGGGCAGCGCCCCTGTATGCCGGATCCGTCTTTTTCAGGCCCTTCTGAAGGGAAAAAAGATGGACCAAGTCATCCGCCAGGCTGTTGAAGCGGGAGTAGAAGAGATCGTCCCGATGGAAACAAAAAACGCCGTCGCCGCGAATCCCTCGGAACTCGGCAGGGCGGGAAAAACCGGGCGGTGGGAGCGGATCGTGAAGGAGGCCCTTCAGCAGAGCGGTTCATCGACCGTTACCCGAGTGAAGGCCCCGACAGGGTTCGAAGAGGTGATGAAAGGGCTTGTGCAGGAACACAGTGCTCCTCTCTCCCTTGTATGTACAACACAAATATCCCGGCAGGGACTTGCACCGCAGCCCCTCCATCGGTATCTTTCAGAGGTATACGGGGAAAGAGTGAATATCTTTATCGGACCTGAAGGCGGATTCGATCCTGCAGAACTCGAAGAGTTTCAAAGGCTCGGTGTCCGGTCAGTATCGCTCGGACCGACTGTCCTGCGGGCTGAGTCGGCGGCGACGGCTGCTGTAGCTGCGGTTCGCATCATTCTTCTGGAGAGGCAATCATGGGAACCGAAGAATTATTATTGAAAAAAACCCGTATTCACGTATTGGGGGTGCCCCTCGATGTCCTGAAAGAAGATGATATCGAATCGGTGATCATCGATATGGCCGAAGGGGGAAAACTTCACCAGATCGTCATGCTCAACCGCTGGGACCTGATGCGGGGCAGACGGGACAAGGATTTCGGAAGTTGTCTTCACGAATCGACCCTGGTGCTTCCGGTATCATACAGCCTGTGCCGCGCCGCATCCTTTCTCGGAAAAACCAGACCGGAACGCTATCTGCCCTACGACTTCATCATCCGAATCCTTACCATCCTCGAAAACCACGGCAAATCCGTCTATCTGATCGGAGCAAAAAAGCGGGAACTCAATATAGCCGCCGACCGATTGAGGCAAACCTTCCCCGGCCTTCGGATCGTCGGCAGCCACGAGGGATTTTACCCCCGGCACCGGGAAAACGACATTATTACCGCTATGAAAAAGGCATCTCCCGCTCTGATCCTCGCGAGCCGCGGACTCAAAGGAAAGGAAAAGTGGCTCTATCATCACCGCTCCCAGCTGGGCAGCGGCATAGCAATCTGGGACCGGGATGTGTTCGACATCTTCGCAGCCCGGAAAAAGCGGATCAAACGGAGCCTTTTCGAACGCCATCTCGAGGCAGCTCCCGAGTTCTTTCGGAAACCCTGGCGGATCCTGCGGTTTTTCGTGTATCTGTGGTACTGGATTCTGCTTCTTGTTAACCGTTTCAAAAAGGGATAGGGAAAAAGAAATCCCCGGTCAGGCTGCCGCACGCCGCTTGCCTTTTCAAAACTCACTCAGCTTGAGGTACTCGTAGGCTTCCCGTAGATTCGGATCCATTTTTCTGGTCAGGATGCGGCCGAATCCGATCCGGAGACCGGGCAAAAAGCAAACCAGACCGATAATATCGGTTATAAAACCGGGAAAGATCAGAAACACCGCCGCCAGAAAGATACCCGCACCACTGTCGAACTCCCGCCTGGGATAGATCCCGTCGTGTAGTTTGGCCTGAACAAAAGTCAGATTGTTTTTGAGCAATTTTGATCCGAGGATCAAACCGAGAAGCCCGGTTGCCGCTGCAGCCGCCACCGTCAGATAGGCTCCCCAGATACCACCGACGTGAAGGGCCACATAGGTTTCTCCCACCGGAATCAGGGCGAGCAGCAGCAAAAGAAAGAGGAGGCGAACCAGCCGTCCGTGGTCGAAACAGTCGATGAGAAACCGCATGCTTATCATAGAGTTATAATAGCATGGTGCTTATTTGCCGGGCAAGCAGGGCATGAAGCCGCGAAAAAACGATTGACGGCATCTACAGTGGGGTCTACCATTCACCAATACGTTTGAAGCAGTAACATGCTGAAACCAGTTATTAAGTCCTAAACTGAGCGATTTCCTTGCAAATGTGGGCAGCGCCCATATTTTAGCAGCCTGAGATGACAAATCCTTAGCGCACGAGTTCATATGTCGGATGACACAGAGATTATTTTACTCACTGCTTGATTTTTATTATAAAA
>JAIPGG010000047.1 GCA_021736255.1 Spirochaetales bacterium
GGTGGAAAACCATGTCTACCGGCTGCTCAAGGTAAACGAAGTCAGATATGCTGCTGCGGGAGATGATTCAAAGAACTATGTTGTTCTTTCTGCTGAATTTTTGAGCAAACATGACCGGCGCGGCTGCGTTGACTACCGACGGGTTTCGGATTTTCAGAAAGAGAGCGAGTGAAAGGTGTTTTCCGTTACCTTTACAGTGATTGTAGTTTTGTTGATTCTTGCCGCCTTGGCAACGGATGCAGCGGGATCGGAAGTTGTTTTCTTCAGCGCTCTCGGCCTATTCCTCATGGTAGGCATCATCTCCCCGGCGGAGGCCCTCTCTGGATTTGCCAATAAGGGGATGTTCACTGTCGGCCTGTTGTTCATAATCAGCAAGGCAATTCAGAATACCGGCGCCCTCGTCCCTGTAGAACAACTCTTTCTAAATCAGGAGAAAAAACAGCGTTCGCTCAGTTTTCTTTTAGCTAAGCTGATGCCCCCCATTACCTTTCTTTCCGCATTTCTTAATAATACCCCGATCGTGGTTCTTTTTACCCCGGTTGTCAGAAACTGGGCGCATCGCAACCGGGTAAACCCCTCGAAGGTCCTGATTCCTCTTTCATACGCGGCAATTTTCGGCGGTGTCTGTACTCTCATTGGAACTTCGACCAATCTGGTTATTCACGGTTTGATGATAGACAATGGTTTCAAAGGACTCGGGTTTTTTGAACTCTCGGCGGTGGGTTTGCCTGTGGCAGGGGCAGGCTTCCTCTATATGTTCTTTGTGGGGCACAAGCTGCTTCCTGACCGTAAGGATGTCATCGAAGAGGTGGAAACCAACCGGAAGGAATACCTGATCGGTATTCAGTTGACCCGCTCCTGTCCCTACCGGGGAAGAACAGTCAAGGAATCGGGGCTGCATGATATTCAGGGACTCTACCTCTATGCGATTGAGCGTAACGGAAGGCATAAAAATCCGGTAGCCCTCGATGAGCGGTTGCAGGCCGGCGACAAACTGCTGTTTGCCGGAGAGGACACCGAACCGATCACCGAGCTCACCACTATTCCCGGTATTGTGCCGGTGGATCAGCAGTCGGTGGAAAGAGACCTTGCCAGCATGCGGAATCAGCTTACCGAGGTGGTTGTCTCTTCTTCATCGCCGATCATTGGAAAATCCATCGCGGATTTTAATACGCACCGCCACTACAACTCTGCGGTTATGGCCATCCATAGAAACGGAGAACGGATCGACTCCCAGATGGGAGGTGTGAACTTCAAGGCCGGCGACACGCTTGTGCTGTTGACCAACCGCCATTTCAAACCAAAGTGGCGTTTTTCTCAGGATTTCTATCTTGTTTCCGATCTGGATTCGATATGCCCCGGCGCAAAAAAGAAGGCAATTCCATCGCTGATTATCCTCGGACTTATGATTGTCGGAGCGGCCCTCGGTGACAGACTGCCAAAAATCGGGAATGCAGGGGTTCAGCCGGATATGTTCTTCTTTGCCTTTGCCGCTTCGATGATTTTGGTTTTGATCGGAAGCATATCCCACACGAAGGCGCGGGATGCTATCCGCTGGGATATCCTTATTACCATTGCATGTGCCTTTGGCATCAGCAAGGCGATCCAGAACAGCGGTGCAGCACAAAGCATTGCCGTCGGCATGATATCGATATTAAAGAGCCTCGGACCCATCGGTATTCTTGCCACTATCTATCTTATGACTACGCTCTTTACCGAGATAATCACCAACAATGCTGCCGCTGCTTTAATGTTTCCCATCGCCCTTTCGGCTGCACAGGAACTCGGGGCTAACCCGCGTGCTTTTTTCATAGCGGTGGCGATCGCCGCCTCCACCAGTTTTGCCACTCCCATTGGCTATCAGACCAACCTCATTGTGCAGGGGGCGGGGGGATATAAATTTTCCGATTATCTCAAGGTCGGACTTCCCTTGAATATCATCTTTTTCTCTATAGCAATTGTGATGATCCCGCGAATTTGGGGAATTTAGTTACGGGTTATGGCAAAGCAATCGAAAGCCGGTGGAGATCCGGCAGGGCCAATTTGTATTATTTATGCGCACCCTTGGGATGGGAGCCTGAACCGGGCGGTTCTTGCTGCATTGGAGAGGGGAATTCGCTCAGGCGGCGGTAAGGCCGACGTGATTGATCTGTATGCCGAGGGTTTCGACCCGGTTATGAGCGAGGCAGACCTGGCCCTCTACGGAGAGGGGAGGTCTACCGATCCGAAGGTCGCCGAGTATCAACAGCGCATTGATCGGGCATCTCATATAATTTTCCTTTTTCCGGTGTGGTGGCAGGGACCTCCTGCCGTTTTGAAGGGATTTCTGGATAAGGTGCTTTTGCCCGGCTGGTCCTATGAACCGGGGCCGCTGTTCCCGCGTGGTTTTTTGAAGCAGCTGTCTGCTACGGTGGTTGTTACTCTCGGGGCTCCCTTGTGGTACTTCCGGATCCGCTATCGAAACCCTTTGCGGGGCGCTTTTGCCGTGGGCAGTCTCAAGTTCGTTGGAATACGGCGGACAAAACTGCTGGCTATCGGGAGGATAGGCGACCGAAAGCGCAGCTCCATCGAGGCCTGGCTCGGGCGTGTCGAGCGATACGGACGGCGGTTACCATCGACCTGATTCGAGAAAAGAATAGAAACCGGTTTCGGTAAAGATGATGTGATCGAGAAGCGGTATTCCCAGGATTTCTCCGGCTTTTCTCAGCCGTGAGGTGACCTCCTGGTCTTCGTGACTGGGGTCGGTGCTTCCGGAGGGGTGATTGTGCGCTGCGATTACCGCCGCTGCCCTGTCGGTTATGGGGTCCGCGAATATCTCCCGAGGGTGAATAAGGGTGCGGTTCACCAGTCCTATCGAGACTACCCGGGTATTAAGAACCTCGTGTGCTCCGTTCAGCGAAAGGGTTAGAAAATACTCCTGCTTTCGCCCGGCATAGTGGCGGACGTGGGGCAGTACATCGGCGGGACTTGCGATCCTGCCGGCCGAAGGGCTGAGAATCCGTCTTGCGAACTCGAGTGCAGCGGCAAGCTGCCCTGCTTTGGCTGCCCCAAGGCCCTTTACCTCCCGGAGACGGGAGACATCCATCCGGTAATTTGCTTTTTCCAGGATCTGCAGGACATCCGAGGCGAGCCGGCGTACATCTCTATTTCGGTTTCCACTGCCGATCATTACTTGCAGAAGCTCGAGATCGGTGAGAACAGCTGCTCCACTTGTTTGCAGCCGTTCTCGTGGACGCTGGTCCGGTGGTACGGATCGGATCGGCCGTTTATCTTCCTGTACAAACATCTGCTTGTCCTCCTAGTACCCCTTTACCGGTTTCAAAGGGTTTTGCTTCAGATTTGAGGGGGAAAAGGGATAAAAGTGAGGACTGGGACTGAATTTTGAACAGGCGTTCGGTTTGGCAACGCTTGCTCGTTGTTTTCCTCTTCCATCCCCTTGAATTCGCGGAGGATAATATTTCATACTCTTTTTTACTGGATTTTGATTCCATCAATGCAAGGAGGGGATACTATGAAAAGGCGGGGAATATTTTTCATTCCGGCAGCAGCAGTAATTCTATTGTGGGCATGTGCTTCAGCTCCGAACGAGTCGTCTGAATCGACGTCATTACCGGCGGAGAAAACAGGAAAGCAACAGGCCGAAATCCAAGAAGAAGGGGAAGGAAAGAAAACTTCCTTTGTTGTTCCCTTGCCGGAGTTTCCGGAGACTGTTCGGAAACTGGAGGGCCTTACCGAGGTGCAGAATGGTTTCGCCGGCTTTGTGCGTTTTTCCGAGGGGTTTGCAGATACAATTGAAGAAGACGGGGTCAGAGCCAGTTATGAGGAGCTGCAGGAGTTCCGGGGGGCTGTTACCGCATGGCAGGACCGTTTAAATTCTCTCGAGGTGAAGCCTGTATATGAAGGGGGTATCGATGATGATACCTATGAGGCCTTTCGCCAGGAGATGGATGCCTATTCGGCCCGGATGCAGATGGTTACCAAACGGATAAACAGGGAATTAGAGGCAGCAAGAAACGAATAGGTTTTCCGGTGAGTTAGCCCCTGTCTATTTGAGGGTTCTATATGAGGGTGATAAAATACCTTATGGGTATATCAAATGGGGCCCTCGGAGTCTATTTATAGCCACCCCTTTCGCTTAAAAAAAATAATCATAAAGAGGCCAATCCCGCCCATTCCTCCAAGAACTGTCGGATAGGTCCAGGCAAGTGTTAATTCGGGCATATTCTGAAAGTTCATGCCGTAGATGCCGGCGACAAAGGTGAGGGGTATGAAGATAGTGGCTATCAGTGTCAGGACCTTCATGACTTGGTTCATCGAGTTGCTTGCCAATCCGGCGCTGATTTCGATGATCCCGTTGAGGTCTTCCCGAAAGGTTTCAACCATATCGATCATTTGCAGGCAATGATCGTAGAGGTCCCGGAAATAGGGTTCGAGAGTTTCATCTATAAACGGCGTCTCTCCCCGTAAGATTTCGTGAAACATCTCTCTCAACGGCCATATCTCGTGTTTGACTTGAATCAGCTCGTTTTTGAGTTCCTGGATGGAAACAAGCGCTTCGTTTCCATCCTGAGATCGGTTATCTGAGAAAACCTTGTGCTCAACTTCTTCGATGCGCTGTTCAATCCTTTCCATGATCAGGAAGTAGTTGTCCAGAACAGCATCAAGCAGTGAAAAAAGGAGGTAGCCCACATCTCCATTGCGTATTCGTCCCCGTCCGAGCTGGATTCTGTCCCGAACCGGTTTAAAAACGTCGCCGGGGCGCTGCTGAAGAGAAATCAGAAGGTCGTTGTTCAGGATGAAGGCAAGGTGTTCACGGTTGATGCTTCCCTCCGATTCGTTCCACTGAAGCATCCCGCAGGATAAGAACAGGGTTTTGTTGTCGAACTCGAGTTTCGGACGGGCGCTTGTGTTCTGTATGTCTTCTTGTAGCAGGTGATGGAGATCTGTTACAGATGCTGCTGCCCGGATGGCCTGAGCGTCATGAACTCCATTAATATTGAGCCAACGAACCCTGCTCTCGGCCGGTATTTCCGTTTGGTGGTTCAGCCATTGCCGTGAGTCCGTTCCTTCGGAAAAGCTCTGATGCTCTATCTGTTTCGAATTAAAAATAAACCATTCTGCACTCGGTTTTTCCTGTGGGGTTTCACTATCCAGAAGGGTCCCCGGAGGCAGCCCGGCTCTTCCGGTAAAACCATGACGATTTTTTTTCAGAATATTCATATTAATTCCCGTTTGTAGATTGGTCCTCTGATACATTTCCTCCTGAAAAGGGCATATCAATTCGGACTTCCTGTTGGTTAGAGATGTCGAGGCCAATATCGGCTACTCCGAGTGCCTCACGCAAGACCCCTTCTTCGTCTTCTTTTCCCTGTAAGGGGCGAATGGAAAGCACGAGTCGGTGGTTTTCGGTATCTTCCGAACCCTGGACCTGTAATGTATCCAGACTGAAAGATTCCAGAACCGCCTGTGCAACAAAGTGAGAAAAAACAGCCTTCAACAACTCTTTCGGGCAGGAGACAGTGGGGGCTTCGAGGCCTTCATACCGAATTGAGAAGCCGTTGATTTCCATGAGTGTTTGGTCGACCTCCTCAATCAGGTTTTTAATATTCGTATTTTGCGCCTGTACCGGCAATCTGTCGATTGTATGTCTTGACCAGAAAAAGATTACGGTAACCAGGCTTTCAATAGAGGTTACTTCCCAATAGAGGTCTTTCGGTTGTTTCCTTGTTTGAGAGGATTCCATACTCATGTTCAGCGCTGATTTTTGAAGATCTTGAAGGGGACTGTGCAGCTGATTCGAGAGTAGGGAAAGAAAACGGTCTTTCTGTTGATTTAAACTGTGCAGTTGTTTGTTTCCCTCTTCAAGCTGGGTATGGAGTTCCGCTATTCGCAAATGCGTGTGAATTCTTTGAAGAACCTCGTCCTGCTGGATTGGTTTCGTAATGTAATCGACTCCCCCTGCCTGGAAAGCCTTCACCTTTTCCGAGGAATCGGTAAGGGAAGTCATGAAGATAACGGGGACAGCCTTTGTTTGATCGCTTTCTTTCAAGCGCCTGCAGGTTTCCAGACCATCGATACCGGGCATCATGATATCCATCAATATGATATCTGGTATTACATGCTCAACTTGTTCAATAGCCGCTTCACCTGTCTTTGCTACCAACAGTCGAAAATTCGCTTCGCGCAAAAAATTTAAAAGCACGCTCAGGTTTACCGGATTATCATCTACAATGAGAATAGTTTTTTTCTCTTCATTCATTTTTTTGCTCCAGACAGGATTGTAAATAATTGCGTATCCTGTCGATTTCGAAATCCTGGAGGGCATGCCTTACCGGAGCGCTGAACTCTTCATACCCGGCACCTGTATTCTCTAACGATTTTACCTCTTCTTCAAGAGCAAAAACATCTCCGACCTTTGATAGTTCGTACAACTTCTCAATTATTTTCTTGTCGGGTAACCCTTCTGCCGGCGGAGGGGAAGGGAACATTGAGTTTGAATCTTTGATTTTCCTCGTTCGGTGATCAGACTTATGTTGTTGCTCCCCCTCGGTTTCCCCGTTTTCCTGGTATTGTTTGTCCTCTTTTTTCCTGGGCGTGAGTGGAAGCCTTATGTCAAACCAAAAGACACTTCCCTCTCCGGGGGTGCTGTCCAGGTGAAGCCTTGAGTTCATCATTTTTAAATATCGCTTGGTAATTGCAAGGCCAAGCCCGGTACCCTCATTCTCCTCTCCGTGAGTGCGGATTTGATAGAAGGCCTTGAGAATATGCCGTTTTTGATCCTCCGGTATACCCTTGCCGGTATCTGCCACGGAAAAGCGGAACACCGGCCGTTTTTTTTCAGTCCTTTTTTCCACCCGCAGGCCAACTTTTCCGCTATCGGTATACTTTATTGCATTATTCAACAGGTTCAGTAATATCTGACGAAGACGTTTCTGATCCACGATGATTTGCATTGGTAATGGTTCAACATATCTAAAATCCAGTTCGAGCCCTTTTTCGGAGGCACGGAGTCGGACCATGGAATATAAATCGTCAAGAAAGTTAGAGAGATGGGTTTCCACCGGTTCCAGTTCCATCTTGCCGGCTTCAATTTTTGAAAGATCTAAAAGATCATCGATTAACAATAAAAGGTGTTCACCGCTTCGCTCTATGACGCGAAGCCTCCCCCGTGCCGGCGTGTCGAGCTGTGAATCTTTCTCGAGTATCTGGGTGTAACCGATAATAGCGTTCAACGGGGTCCTCAGTTCATGACTCATATTAGCTAAAAACAGGCTTTTTGCCTGATTGGCAGCCTCGGATGCTTTGCGGGCTTCCTTTAATTCTTCTTCAACCTCTTTCTGATGGGTAATATCCAAATCCGTACCGATCATTCGGTAAGCATTCCCCTCCGGGTCCCGGAGACTGTTCCCGCGCGCAAGAAACCAATGAATAGATCCGTCACGATGGAGTTTCCGGTGTTCACATTCATACATCCCTGTTTTGCCTTCGATGTTTTTATGAACCTCGCGCATAACCCTTGCCCGGTCTTGTGGATGAATCATGGTTTTCCATTTTTCAAAATCCGGTCCGATTTCCCGCGGTTGATACCCAAGCATTTCCGTGAGCAGTTGATCGAGATATATGGTGTTATCAATAAGGTTCCAGTCCCACACACCGACACGACCGCTTTTTGCTGCCAGTTCATAGCGTTTTTTTATCTGTTCAAGATCTCGTTCGGTCTGTTTCTGTTCCGTGATATCACTGGAGATATTTGCAGTAGCTATCAGATTGTCTCGGCTGTTATAAATCGGGAATTTCCGGGTAAGATATATGTGTCTGCTGCCGTCGGAATATATCACTTCCTCTTCATTAATGATAAATTTTCCCCGGTCGAGTTTTTGGGCCTTTCTGTCATCCTCCATATATCGCTGCAGGAGACGAGAATCGACATGATCGTTAAAAATATCCTCGTCCGTGCACCCGATTATCTCGTGCAGATTCTTTTTTCCGGCAATTCGCAGAAAGGCGCGATTTGCCTGTATTATCCTCAGGTCGAGGTCTTTGATTACCGCAATGTCTTCCGTTTCTTCGATGATAGCCCGTAAATAATCATGGGCTTTTTCATCATCTCTGGTTTGATCTTTGTCTTCTATATTGGCCAGGTAAAGATTGTTTTCCGAAGATTTCAAAAATTGCAATCTGATTAAAAGGTTTCTATCTTCTCCCGGACAGGGTTCTTCTCCCGGACAGGGTCTGCACAGCCAATCAAAACTGTATTCGCCCAAGAAAAAGGCCTCACGAAAAACCTCTTCCTCTTTGTCCACAGTGCGCTTTCCATCTTTTTGAAACTCAGGCGAGAGGTCCTGCAATCTACTCCCTATATAGGTCTCCACTTGGCCGCCGAGTAACCGAGCCGCTTTCTCATTGCACAGCCGAATAATCCTGTTTTCTATGAAAAGGCAACTGTTGCGGGATTGGTGAAAGGCTATGTGTTCGAAATAAGAATTCTGCATTCTGATAGGAGTATCATTCTGCTCGCAAGGTTAGTCAATGGGTTAAAGTTTCTCTTGACAAATCAAAATCTCAGGATATACTGCATATATCAGTAGATACAAATAACTACTGTTAATTCATAACATACGCGTAAATGCACAATAAGGAGGATCGCGCATGTACATGGTCGATGTACGAGATGATATCATGTGTAAAACCAGATCGGGTAATAAGATTTACTGGATGCTTACCAGTGAAATTGGAGCCCAGAATTTTGAATTGAGGTACATTGAGATACCGCCCGGGGGAAAATCCAGTTTTGGTCAACATCCTCATGAGCATGAGATATTCGTTATAAAAGGGAAAGGCCTCTGGAAAGGTGAGAATGAAGAAACAAAAGAACTACTCCCTGGAAATGCAATCTTTGTTCCGGGCAATGAGGTGCATCAGTGGTTAAACGCAAGTGATACAGAACCGTATGGTTTTATCTGCGTAGTACCGAAGGGCGCTGAAGCCGAATCCAAACCGCCTTGCGATTGGAAATAAATGCATGCGCCCGGTGCAAAAATCGGGGCGCCGATTTCATTCTTATAGAAAGGGTGTAGATATGGCTGAGGTTCAGGAACAGGCAACGATTCTAAAAATGGAGAATATCAAAAAGGCGTTTCCCGGTGTTCAGGCCCTGAAAGGTGTTGATTTCGAACTGAAAAAGGGTGAGGTGCACGCACTTGTCGGGGAAAACGGTGCAGGGAAGTCGACACTCATGAAGATTCTCATGGGTGTCTATGAAAAAGACAGCGGATCAATAACTCTCGAAGGAAAACAGATCGAAATACCTACCCCGGAAGATGCTCACAAACACGGGATTGGAATGATTTTCCAGGAACTGAGTTTGGTTCCGCAGCTTACTGTAGGTGAAAATATTTACCTAGGAAATGAGTTCAAGAAGTCGGGATTGCTAAGCGACAGGACCATGTACAAGAAGACCTCGGAGATCCTGAGCCGATATAAGGTTGATCATTATTTCGACCCGAAGGCAAAGGTTTTCAGTCTGAGCCGGGGGTACTCCCAGATCGTTGAGGTCATGAAAGCTTTGTCCCGGGAGACAAAACTTCTAGTAATGGATGAGCCGACGGCATCACTCACAAAAGATGAAGAGGAAACACTCTATCAGATCATTATGAATCTTAAAGAGCAAGGGGTTTCCATCATCTATATCTCTCACCGTCTCGAAGAAATTTTCCGTAATTGTGACCGAGTAACAGTTTTTCGAGATGGTAACAGGGTAACCACTGAAAATGTGAATAATGTCGACATGGAACAGCTGATCGAGCTCATGACCGGCAGGAAGGTCGAAGAAGAGAGACCTCAAGAGTCACATAAAGTCCAGGTCGAGCAAAAAGCTCCGTTGCTGGAAGTCAAGAATCTGCAATGGCAGCCGAGACTGCAAAATGTAAATTTTCATGTCAATCATGGTGAGGTTCTCGGGATTACCGGACTCATGGGGGCCGGGAAAAGTGAGATCACTCGAACCCTTTTTGGCGTGGATCAACCCGACGAAGGAGAGGTCTTCTTTGACGGGAAAGAGCATAAAATCAAAAATCCCATCGATGCCATCAATGCCGGCATGGCTCTGGTGCCGGAGGATCGCCGGTATGAGGGATTGGTTCTTAACCAATCGGTAGCCGATAACATCGCTTTGCCCCTGGTGGGAGTCAAACAGAATTACGGGTTTGTTCGCCAAAAAGAGGTTATGCAGGATGTCATGAAACAGGTGAACTCCCTCGGTGTTAAAACCCCTACCTTGAAGCAGCAGGTTCGCTTTCTTTCGGGAGGGAACCAGCAGAAGGTGGTCGTGGCAAAATGGCTTACCAGAAAACCAAAACTGCTCATACTTGACGAACCGACCGTCGGAGTGGATGTCAAAACTAAGGCCGAAATTCGCGGGATCATAAAAGACTTAGTCAAGGAGCAGGATCGATCGGTTTTGCTTTTCTCCTCTGAGTTGAATGAAATCATCCAATTAGCGGATCGCATTCTCATTCTTTACCGTGGAGAGATAATAGCAGAGTACTCAAACAAAGTGCCTATGCAAGAGGATGTGCTTCACCGTGCCATCCAGGGAATAATTCAATAGAACAAGCTGTTGGAGGTTTAGTAGATGTCGGATAATACAACTCAGCCCGCACCACAGGGCCAACTGAATCAGGGAAAGAAATCTGCATCCTTTGTTCGGATTCTACAGGATAATATTTCTCTTGTAGCCCTGGTCGTTGTAATCGTTTTTTTCAGTGTCAGCGCAGATGGTTTTCTGTCGCTCGCGAATTTCTGGAATATCGGCCGTCAGACGGCGGTTATTACTATTATAGCCACCGGGATGACGATGGTTATCATTTCAGCACAGATCGACCTTTCGGTTGGTTCGACTCTGGCTTTGGGAGCAATGCTGACCAGCATCGCCTTGCAGGCTACAAACTCCGTAATCATCGGCGTTCTAGTCGGTTTGATAACCGGACTTGTGGTCGGTCTCATGATCGGTATTTTCGTTACCAAAGGTGGTATCCCGGCATTTCTGGCCAGTCTGGGTATGATGGGTGTCATCCGGGGTGTTGCAATGCTAGTTACCCATACAAGACCGGTGGTTATCTATAATGAAACCTACTGGAGGCTGTTTGGGGATGGTGTCTTCTTTGGTTTCTTGCCGTCGGCAATATTTTGGACCATCATAATACTAGTTATTACTCACGTGATACTTAAATACACCTCTCTGGGCCGGTATTTCTATGCTACCGGTGGTAACCGTCAAGCTGCCCGTTTTACCGGCGTGAAAACGGATCTTACCATCATCATTGCATATATAATGGCCGGGATAATGGCTTCCTTTGCCGGTATTCTCCAGTCCTCTCGTATGCATGCGGCGCGGCCGAATATAGGCGAGGGAATGGAGCTCAATGTTATTGCTGCGGTTATTTTGGGTGGTACTAGTCTTTTCGGCGGGAAGGGTACCATCGTCGGCTCACTGCTCGGAGCTTTGGTTATCGGTTCTCTGAATAATGGTTTGATCATTCTTGGTTTTAGTACTCACGTTCAGATGCTGGTGCGGGGGCTCGTGATTATTTTCGCAGTTATGTTTGCGGCTTCCGACGAGGATTGAGCCGCCGGTAAACGGGGACGATTCCGCCGTTTAATAGATTGTTACTTTTTTAAAGGAGAGATTTTATGGCTAAGAAATTGAATGTTGGACTGATCGGCTCCGGGTTTATGGGAAAGGCACACAGTATTGCCTACGCCACTATCCCGACATTGTTTCCCGATGCGGCTGCGCATCCTCATCGGTACATCGTTGCCGATGTAAATGATGAGCTGTCAAAAGAAGCGGCTGCACATTTTGGTTTTGACAAGTGGACATCGAATTGGAAAGACCTTATCAATGATGATTCTGTCGATGTAATTGATATAGTTACCCCGAACTTCGTTCATAAGGAAATGGCGATTGCAGCAGCTGAAGCAGGCAAGCATGTTTTCTGTGAAAAGCCTCTTGCGTTGAACAAGCAGGAGTCGAAGGAAGTCTACGAAGCGGCAAAGAAGGCCGGTATTAAGACCGGGATGGGTTTTAATTACCGGAAAAGTCAGGCTCTTGCATTCGCCAAAAAACTCATAGATCAGGGAAAAATCGGTACCGTATATGGTTTTCGAGGTATGTACCTGAATGACTGGGCAAAGGATCCGGAAACTCCTCTTTCCTGGCGTTTTGAAAAAAACAAGGCTGGTTCGGGAGTTATCGGCGATCAGTGTACCCATGTTATGGATATGGCCAGATACCTGTTGGGTGAAATCGACCGGGTAAGCGCTTGGACAAAGACGCTTCTCAAAGAGCGCCCGAAGCCTACTGCGGCCTTCGATGATCTGGGAAAAAAGCCTTCCGGTGGTTCTTCCGATATGGCTCCTGTTGATGTCGATGACGCCTGTGGAATTTTAGTAGAATTCAACAGCGGAGTAATGGGGGTTCTTGAATCAAGCCGTTTTGCTACAGGTCGAGGGAATCATATTTTCTTCGAGATAAACGGAAGCAAGGGCTCAATCCGTTTCGATTGGGAAAGGAACAACGAGCTTTGGTATGCTTCGAACGATGATGAATTCGAAGAACGCGGCTATCGAAGAATTATTATGGGGCCTGCACATCCGAATGGAGATGCTTTCTGGCCTATAGCGGGTATTAATACCGGTTATGCAGAAGCGACAGCGATCAACCTCAAGGATTTTCTGGATGCGGTTGTCGATGGCGGGGATGTAGATCCGAATTTCGAAGACGGCTGGAGAATCGAAGAAATCGTAGATGCCGCACTTCGTTCCAATGAATCCGGAAAATGGGAAAAGTGCCACGAATAGTAAACTTATTATAACCGGCGGCTTTCAGTCGCCGGTTTTTCTCTAAAGGAGTTAACAATGAAGACTGCTGTTCAGTTTGGAGCCGGCAACATCGGCAGGGGATTTATGGGGCAGCTTTTTTGGGAAGCAGGTTACAAGATCTACTTTGTCGAATACGGCAAAGAGCTGGTTGCCATGTTAAATGAAGCGGGCAAGTATCCTCTGCGTCTTCTCGATGCATATTCAAAAAAAGAGATCGATATGACGATCGATCGCTTCGAAGCTGTTACAACCGACGAAACCGAACGTGTTGCAGAGATTTTTGCAGATGCTGAAGTTGCAGGCACAGCTGTTGGTGTGAGAAACCTCGAAGCAATAGCCCCTTTAGTAATTGCAGGTATTCGAAGACGGAAAGAGAGGGATGCTGGTCCGGTGGATATTTATCTCTGCGAGAATGTCTACGGAGCCGGGGACATGCTAAAAGAGCATGTTTTGAAAGAGCTTTCCGGAGAGGAGTCCGAATGGGCCGAGAAAAACATCGGTTTTATCGGAACGAGTGTAGCGAGAATGGTTCCGGCTGCGGATAAACGGTTTGAGAAAGAAGGCCCGCTTTTTGTAGTAGCCGACTCTTACCATAAACTTCCCTATGACGGACCTGCCCGGCGTGCAAAAGAGCCGCCTATAGATGGCATATATCCGGTTTCAAACTTCCGTGCCGAAGTGAACCGAAAATTATACACTCATAATCTTGGACATGCTGCTATGGGATATCTTGGTTACCTCAAGGGGTATTCATATGTTCACGAGCCATTTCATGATGAATATATCTCAGGTATTTTTGACGGTGCATTAAAAGAAACAGCACAGACACTTGTAAAGATGTATCCTGATGCTATTGACCCGGATGAACATCGGGAGATTATACAGGATGTACATGTTCGGTTCGGGAATCCTCTGCTCATGGATTCGCTTCCAAGGGTAGCGAGAGATCCGATGCGTAAGCTCGGGCCGAATGATCGGCTGGTTGGCAGTGCGAAAATGTGCATGGAGTACGGTGTATTTCCGGAATATATTGCCATTGTATGCGGTGCCGCGTTACATTTCGATTACCCTGATGATCCGAAGGCGCAGGAGCTCCAGACGTTGATCAGGGAAAAAGGGGTCGCTGAAACCTTGAAAGAGGTCTCGGAAGTGGATCCTGAAAGTGATTTCGGAAAGAAGGTCGTTCAAGCCTACGAAGACCTGGCAAAGAAGAAATCGGAATGGAAACAATAATAGGAGGAATCGCATGGAAACAAAGGCAATCCGTCTTTATGGGAAAAATGATCTTAGATTGGAATCTTTTGAACTGCCTGAAATAAAAGAAGGGGAAATACTGGCTCATATTGTTTCAGACAGCATCTGCATGTCTTCTCATAAGGAGACGATGCAGGGAGCAGATCACAAGCGTGTTCCCGATGATCTTTCGGAAAAACCGATTATTATCGGACACGAGTTCTGCGGCGAAATTGTGGAAGTTGGGAGTAAATGGGCTGATAAATGGAAACCGGGGCAGCAGTTTGCCATACAGCCGAATATTAAGTGGCCTGAAACGGTAAACGGACTTGGTGCACCGGGGTATTCCTATCAGAATATCGGCGGTGATGCGACCTATGTCATTATTCCGGAAGAGGTAATGCTTCAGGACTGCCTGCTCGAATATGACAATCCTGCATATTTTTACGGTTCGATTGCTGAGCCGATGTCTACGATTGTTGCAGGCTACCGGGCTACTTTTCACATCGAAGATAACTACAATCACATTATGGGACCGAAGGAAGGCGGAGATATGGCGATTCTTGCCGGTGCCGGTCCTATGGGTCTCGGATTTATCGACCTCGCGCTCCACAATGACTATAAGCGTCCGGGACGCTTGGTGGTAACTGATATTGATGATTCCCGTCTCGATAGAGCAAAAACAATTTATACTCCCGAAAATGCCGCGAAAGAGGGGATCGAGCTTATCTTTGTAAACACAAAAGAGCTTGATGATCCGGTAGCATATTTACGGGATCTCACCGGAAAAGACGACTTCGATGATGTGTTCTGTTTTGCTCCGGTGAAACCCGTGGTTGAACAGGCCGATGCCATTCTCGGTTATGACGGATGTTTGAACTTTTTTGCCGGGCCTACCGATAGTTCCTTTTCTGCTACTATGAACTTTTATGATGTTCACTATATGTCCCACCATGTAGTCGGAACCAGCGGTGGAAATACCGACGATATGAAATATGCCCTCAAGCTTATGAATGAGGGAAAGGTGAATCCGGTAGCTATGATCACTCATGTCGGCGGTCTCAACAGTGCCGCAGATGCTACGCTCCGCCTTCCTGAAATTCCTGGTGGAAAAAAGCTGATCTATACCAATATAGATATGGAGTTGACGGCTATAGATGATTTTGAGGAAAAGGGAAAACAGGATCCTGTTTTCGCTGAATTGGCTAAAATCGTGAAAAAGAATAAAAACCTGTGGTCGGTTGAAGCTGAGCAATATTTACTGGCCAACGCAAAGGAAGTATCAGTTTAGTGCATACTATTTGTCAGCGTGGTTCCCCTATATCGGAGCCACGCTGTTTTTCTGAGCTGCAAGGAGTACGGAATAAGGGAGATGAATAACTTTTTTGTCGGTGTAGATCTAGGTACCAGCGGGATCAAGGCCGGACTTATTGATACTCGAGGTGATCTGCTGAAGAGTTCATACTGGGACACGGAAATACAAACCGCTGGTCCCGGCAAGATGGAGCAAAGCCCGGAAGGGTACTATCATGCTACTCTCTCAATCATTGCAGAAGTTGTTGAACAGTCCGGGATCAATCCTGCAGATGTGGCCGGCCTGGCTGTCGATGGACAGATGGGTGGGGTTATTGGAATAGACAAAAATTTTACTTCCATAACCGGTCTGGATATGGGCCTGGATATTCGTTCGGAAGTATACAATGAATGGATGCACCGAAATTATCCGGAAAAACTGAAGGAGACAACCTGCGGTTCACCCCGGAATACCCCGAAAATGATTCGCTGGATGAAAGAAGCCGGAGATGTTTACGATAAGGTTTTCCGGTTTGTTACACTGAGCGGGTATGTTGTCGGGCGAATGTGCAATATGCCTGCCGAACAAGCCTTTGTTGATTATACCTTACTATCATTTTTCGGGAATGAAGATGCAAAAAACCTCGACTGGTCGGAGGAGATTACCGGCTTGTTCGGTTTGGATAGAAAAAAACTTCCACGGGTAGTAAATCCTTGGGATAGAATAGGCTCAATATCAAAGGAAACTTCCGTAGAGTGCGGTTTGAAAGCCGGAACTCCTGTTTTTGCAGGGGCAGGTGATCAGCCTGCGGGGTTTCTCGGTGGCGGGCTTCTTACACCCGGCGAACTGGTGGATGTTTCCGGCAGCACCACGATTTTATCAATGTGCGTAGAAGAGTTCCTTCCGGACAAACAGGCCGGTGCGGTAATGTACATGCCCGCAGTTGTTCCCGGAAAATATCACGCATTTACCTATATTAACGGCGGAGGAATGGCTCTACCCTGGTTTCGAGATGAGTTTGCCGGAGGTATGAGCTTTTCGGAGTTGACTGAGTTGGCACAGAAGCTTCCGCCGGGTTCAGGGAATCTCTTGTTTCTTCCCTATTTCGGTGGACAACAGTGTCCATACAATCCCCATCGTCGCGGGGGATTTTTCGGTTTGAACTGGGGGCACCGAAGGGAACATTTGTTTCGATCAATTCTCGAGGGATTGAGTTATGATTTTGCTGATGGACTCTCGCATCTGAAACAGCTGTTTCCGGAATATCCGTATAAAGAAATAGAAGCTGTAGGAGGGGGAGCGAAAAACCCATTTTGGCTTCAGATGAAAGCCGATGTTCTCGGTCTTGTATACCGTTCTCTGCACAGCTTTGAGATTTCTTTGAAGGGATGTGCCATTATAGCAGGCTACGGTGCGGGAGTGTTTTCTGACCTGGAAGAGGCTTCCCGGAATATGAATAAGGACACCGGCGCTGAAGAATATCACTACGATCATACTCGGTATAAGGAATATAAAGAGTATGTAGATTTGTTTTTACACCGAGATTCGTTGACATTCGACAAACTCTACTCCCGGCTCTCCGCAATCGGATCGGAATGAGGGAGATGAAGATTATAAGAAGGGGACTATGTTACCTGAGTATCAGCTCGCACAAATAGCAATCATGCATTATGAAAAGGGGATGTCCCAGCAGGAAATTGCCGGTAATTTGGGTTTTTCAAAAATGACGGTCTCCCGGATGCTGCAGAAAGCAAAAGATCAAAATATTATTAAAACTACGATTTCTCTGCCTTTTCGATTGAGAGAAGGTGTTGGAGAAAAGCTGCAAAAAAAATATGAAATCGAAAAAGCTCATGTAGTTGTTAATGATCCGAGCACTGAAGATTCTGAACTGGTTGGAAGAGTATGGGCTTTTTATATGGGGATTACTATTCCCGAGCATTCGATACTCGGAATGGGTGTCGGCAATACGATCGGTCAAGTTGTAAGGAATCTGCCAAGCACCCAAACGGATGATTTGCATGTAGTCCAGTTGATGGGAGGGCTTTCGACTGTCAGCTTCGATAATCCCTTTACCATCGTTCAGGAAACCTGTCGAAAACTGAATGCACAAGGGACTTACTTTACCTCTTTTGCCACGGTGGAAAATCAGGAGGTCCTCAGTTCTCTTGTCTATAACACACCGATGGGGCGTCAGGTATTTGAATTGTGGAAGGAATGTACTATGGCCCTGTTCGGGGTAGGGACGATAGAACACGGTACCCTGTTAGCACCGGAGCTTGTCAGGCAGGAAGAGATCGAAGAGCTGAAAAGCAAAGGGGCGATCGGAGATATTCTTGGACATAGTTTTGATGAAAACGGTGAGTTTGTGCATACGGATCTCGAAGAGCGTCTGGTAAGTATACCGGTAGAGCTGCTCAGGAAAATCGAACAGCGTGTGGCTGTTTGTGCCGGAGCGGAAAAGGTAAAAGCGCTCCGAGGGGCACTAAAAACAGGTCTCATTCAGACTCTTGTCACCGATGAAAAAACGGCCGGACTATTGCTCGAAGCTGATGGTGAATAACCCCTCTTGCAACCTTTTTTTCTGAAACGCTGATCAATTTTTTCTTGACAACTGGGGTGGATGGTGTAAAATATAAATGAACTTTGTAACTATAGTTATTTGTATCTATAGTTAATTGATATTCTTGGTTCATTTTAATGAACGATACAAAAACCGTTTCTGAGGAGGAACTAATGGGATTAGGTAGAAAATTGAAATACGGTATGGTTGGTGGCGGTCCCGATGCATTTATCGGCGGCGTACATCGTCGTGCTGCAGCGCTCGACGGAAATATCGAGCTGGTAGCCGGGGCCTTTTCTTCGAAGCCGGATAAGTCGAAGCAGCAGGGAGAAGCCTTGTTTATAGACCCGAACCGGGTGTACGGCTCTTACGAGGAAATGGCCGAAAAGGAAGCGAAACTTCCCGAGGGTGAACGGATCGACTTTGTATCCATTGTGACTCCAAACTTTATGCATTATCCGGTAGCCAAGGTCTTCCTCTCAAAGGGTTTTCATGTTGTATGTGACAAGCCGATGACTACTACCGTAGAAGAAGCTCAAGAGCTTGTAGACCTGGTAAAGAAAAACGACCTCGTTTTTGCGCTTACCCATAACTACACCGGTTATCCGATGGTCAAACAGGCCCGGGAAATGATCAAAAACGGAGAGATCGGGGAAATTCGCAAGGTAGTTGTCGAGTATCCTCAGGGCTGGCTTTCTTCAGACCTCGATGCCCAGGGCGACAAGCAGGCATCCTGGAGGACTGATCCTTCAAAGGCCGGTATTTCTTCATGCATGGGAGATCTTGGTTCTCATGCTGAAAACTTGGCTCACTATATCACAGGACTAGAGATAGAAGAGCTCATCGCCGACATGACGACGTTTGTTCCCGGACGAAGACTTGAAGACGACGGCAATGTGCTGCTCAAATTCAAGGGTGGAGCGAAGGGTATTCTTTACGCTTCCCAGATCTCAAACGGCGAAGAAAACAACCTGCGTATTCGAATTTATGGAACCAAGGCAGGACTCGAGTGGCATCAGGAAAACCCGAATTACCTGTACCGACTGAAATTCGATGGCCCTCATGAGACATATACCAGAGGCAGCGGATATCTCTATGAGTCGATCGGTAACTACACACGTATTCCCTTCGGCCACCCGGAAGGTTTCATAGAAGCTTTTGCAAATGTTTACCAGAACGCAGCTTCGACTATTGGAAAGAGGTTATCCGGAGAGAAACCGAACGAAATCGACCTCGATTTTCCGACTGTGGAAGACGGCTTGTACGGCGTCAAGTTCATTACCAGAACGGTAGAGAGCGGCAAAGCACAGAAATGGATAAAATTCGACTAACAATAGAAGAAGGTTCGCTTAATGGACCGAAACTGCCGGAGGTAAATCCGGCGGTAATTGATTTTTAATTTTTACAGGAGGCTTTTTATAATGGATGCTCAAATTAAAGGACCTGGGATTTTTGCTGCTCAATTCATGACACCGGATCCCCCGCGAAACAATC
>JAIPGG010000048.1 GCA_021736255.1 Spirochaetales bacterium
GGGCAAATCCCGATCTGGATGCCTGGTGGTTCGACGGCGGCTGGCCCTTCTTTGCTCCCCCCGAGACCCTGGTGGAAATCAAAGAATTCCGCGAAAACGGCGGCTATCTGATCTCGGTCGACAGCTTCTGGCCGATGCTGGACGCCCTCGAAAGCGGTTTGGCTGATTACCTGGTCGGACAGGACTACTACAAGATGGGTGTTCTCGGTGTCGAGAACCTGGTCGAGGCGATCAAGGGCAACGAACCGGAGAATGAAATTATCTATACCGGCATGGAAGTTGTCAGTCCGGAGAATGTTGACGAGGTACGAGAAGAAAAGACTGCATGGTGATAAGGAGTAACAACTCCTTATCCATATTCAGAATACGGCACCCGCTTCGGCGGGTGTTTTTTTTGCCCATCGAAGCGAAAAAAAACCGTCCGGGTTCTTTCCCGGACGGTTTTTTGTTTACGAATAGTTCGAGGCAATAGGCCCCGCCCCAAGATTTAAATCTGCGTGTCCACCCAGTCGAGGACCTTGTCAAGCTTGACAACCGACTCATCGATCTCTTCCTTGGTGATGATCAGTGGAGGAGCGATGAACATGAAGTCCCACTTGGCAAAGATATACAGACCATCTGCAATCAAGCGCTTCATGATCTGGCCGGCAATGTTCTTTTCGGAGTTGTTGAAGCCGCCAAGAGGAGCCTTGGTCTTCTTGTCCGAGGTGAGCTCAATAACCGCCCACAGGCCCTGTGCCCGGGTATCTCCCACACAGGCATGCTTGTTCTCGAGCTCCTTGAGTTTTCCGGCAAGATACTTGCCGTTGTCCCGGGACTTGTCGATCAGGTTCTCGTTTTTGTAGACCTCGATGTTGGCTATTCCGGTAGCACAGGCCAGAGCATGTCCGGCATACGTCAACCCGCCGACAAAGGGATTGGTCTGGTAGTGATCCCAGATCTTTTTGGACCAGATCATAGCGCCGAGCTGAACATAACCGGAAGTCAGTCCCTTGGCGGTGGTTATGATATCGGGCACTACATCGTAATTGTCGATCCCGAACCACTTGCCCGAGCGGCCCCATCCGGCCATGGTTTCATCCGAAACCATCAGGATGCCGTGTTCGTCACAGAGCTTTCTGAGTCCCTGCACGTAGTTCTTCGGCGGAACAATAATTCCGTTGGTTCCCACAATGGGCTCGAGAAAGATAGCAGCAATGGTCTCGGGACCATCGAGCATAATCTGGGTTTTCAAGACCTCGAGGGTCCTTTCGCCGCATTCTTCATCGGATGTACTGCCGAAGGGGCACCGATAGGGATAGGGACCAAAGTAATGGACAACGCCGGGAATGCCCGGTTCGGCCGGCCAGCGGCGCGGGTCGCCGGTCAGGGTAATGGCGCCGCTCGTGGCCCCGTGATAGCTTCTCCAGCGGGCATAAATCTTGTGTCGGCCGGTGTACCAGCGGGCGGCCTTTATGGCATTCTCGACAGCTTCGGCGCCGCCGTTGGTAAAAAAGACATGATTCAAGTCGCCGGGTGTTACTTCGGAAATCATTTTTCCCAGCTGGGCCTTCGGTTCGGTACCGAACATCGTCCCAACATAGCAGAGTTTGTCCATCTGTTTACGCATGGCGTCGAGGACGTGTTCGTTGCTGTGCCCGATATTAACGTTCAGCAAACCCGAACAGAAATCGGTAATCCTGTTGCCGTCGGTATCCCACATGTAGATACCCTTGGCACGATCAATAATGACAGGATCCACCTGACCCTGTGCCTTCCAGCTGTAAACGATGTGCTGACGATCCAATGCTTTCAGATCTTGTGTGTTCATTATTCCCCCTAAAAATGTAAGATATTGAGTCTTCGCGTGTATTCGCGGCTTATTTCAGTAGATCCATTATGCCATAAGTGCGTGGTATGTCAAATAGATTCAGATGACAAGTAAATGACAGAATGCTGATTTATCATTCGGATTCCTGTTCTGCAGGCGGAATATCACTTACCCCGCTCAACACCAGACGCGGCCTGTAGGCAAAGGAATGAAGGTCCTCCATAGCCGTTACCCCCGAGAGGACCAGAACCGTTTCGATCTCCGCCTCGATTCCAGCAATAATATCGGTATCCATCCGGTCGCCGATAATCACGGTATCCTCCCGCCTGCTTTCAAGGCGCTTGAGAGCATTACGCATCATCAGAGGGTTGGGCTTTCCTACATAGTAGGCCTTTTTCCCGGTAGAGAGTTCGATCGGAGAAGTAAGAGCTCCGCAGGCGGGGCTGATACCACCTTCCGACGGACCGGTAAGGTCGGGGTTCGTTCCGATCAACCGGGCACCCGAGATCACAAGGCGTATGGCACGTTCGATTTTTTCGAAACTGTAAGACCTGGTCTCCCCGATTATCACATAATCGGGGCTCATATCGTTCATGGTAAGTCCCCAGTCGTAGAGGGCATTCAAAAGTCCCGCCTCCCCTACCGCATAGACGCTGCATCCGGGAGACTGAGCTGCTAGGAACCGGGCGGTGGCAAGGGCGCTGGTGTAGAAATTCTCCTCTCCGACCTCGATACCCAGTCGGGAAAGCTTCTGCATGAGTTCTTTCGGCGAGCGTTCGCTCGAATTGGTTAAAAAGAGAAACTTCTTGTTCTCCCGTTTGAGCCAATCGACGAACTGCCCTGCCCCGGGAAGAAGCCGGTTCCCGTGATAGATAACTCCATCCATATCACAGATAAAGGCCTTTTTAGCCCTCAATGTCTCGAAATGTTCGGGGGTCGCTTCGAGCGGCGACCTGACAGGGTTCGTTTTTCCGTTTGATTTCGAGGAATATATATTCGCCATGGGGTAACTCCTACCGCTTTATTATTGGTGATTCGGATAGCGTTCCACAATCTGTTTCAGATTGGGCAGCACTTCGAAGAAGCAGTCCACCAAATCCGGATCGAACTTGCTCCCCGCCATTTTCCGCATCTCTTCGAGGGTTTTTTCTTCGTCCCATGCCTCTTTATACACCCGTTTGGAACTAAGCGCATCAAAAACATCGGCAATAGAGACAATCCGCCCGTAAATGGGAATCTCTTCCCCCCGTAATCCGATCACCCTGCCCTCTCCGTCGCGCTGCAGGGGTTCTCCGGTTTCCACATCGATATGCCCCGGATATCCTGTCCCGTCCCAGTTCTCGTGATGACGAAGGGCAACCTCGGCGGAGACTTCATCATAAATTGATTGTTTGTCCCCGAAGAGCCGAGAGCCTAGGTATGTATGGGCTTTCATGATTTCATATTCTTCATCCGTAAAACCGCCCGGCTTTTTCAGAATGGTATCGGAGATTGCCACCTTTCCGACATCGTGGAGCATGGCGGCCATTTTGAGAATATCCTGTTCTCGCTGAATCTCCTGTTCACTCTTTCCCTGTTTGAAGGCCCAGCGCTCATAGATTTCCGCTGCAAATCCGGCCACCCGGTTAACATGCGCCCCTGTTTCCTTCGGATCACGCAGCTCAGCCATGCGGATCATCCTGAGTATGATGGCACGGGTCATCTGTGCCCGCTGCAGAGCCACAACTGCGTTCGCGGCAAAATGGGTCACGAACAGTTCATCCTGTTGAGTAAAGGGAAGCACCTCTCCATTCCGGCCCATCTTGTTTATCATCTGCAGGACCCCGAGAAGATCACCGGTATTAGAGACCAGGGGAACTGCCAGGACAGAGGTGGTACGGTATCCGGAGATCCTGTCGAACTTCGGGTTAAACCCGTAAGGGGCCCCTTCGGGGATCTGGTAGACATCGGGAATGTTGACGAGCTTATGTGTATGAGCAGCGTATCCGGAGATAGTCTTCTCGTTTATGGGAATAGAGAAGATCGAATAAATCAGTTTTTTATCCTTACCGATCTCTTTCTGCTTGGTATCATTCTGGGAGTACTGGATTGCCAGTTCGTTATCATTACGGATATAGATAGAACCGGCGTCGGCCGAAACCATTTTTCTGGCCTCAAAGAGAATTCGCTCGAGAAGAATATCCAAGTCCTGAATGGTATTCAGATAAGAATCAAGATGGATGATATCCTGCAGCTTATCTTGGAGCCGGCGGTCGAGTTGAGTACTCATTATCCTCCACTTTTAAAAAACTCATTCCTGTCGCTGTATTCTCTGCAGATACCCTGATAACAGTCTCTGATACGGTCCCCGTGTACCTGGATGGTATTCGCTGAAAGCCGTTCCCATGGGAAAGGCTCTGGGGCGGTTACCACCCGAAACCCGCCCTCGGAAACCAGGGCTGCGAGATTTCGAAAATCCGCCGCCGCGGGTTGTGAATATCCCGGCTTTGCCGTTTCCTTACCCTTTAGTATATCGGAACGCAAGCGGGAAAGGTCAACCATCGCCGGGCCGGAAGGAACGGGACTGTCGTAAATTGTCGCCGGAACCGGAACGAGCTCTTGGGAGAGAGAAGAAAGCAGCCCGAGGTCGGGGTGCCGAAAACCTTCGACAAGCTGAAGATACCGATCGATTGCCTCTCGATAGCTGCCGTAGTCTTCTTCCAGAAACGTGGCAAAGAGGGCCATGGATGCTGCGTCCTCGAGAAACTGATCGGTTTGCAGCCGGCCGCCCCGAGAACTGTGGGCCAAAACGGTTTCGGTAGGCCCATCTTTCCCCGGATGCACCAGGTGTGCAGCCTCGAGTCCGGAAAACAATTTCCGAGCCCAGGCGGCGGCTTCCATAGCAGATGAATCTTCCGAATCCCCGCCGGCATTTTCCTCTCCGCCGACGAGATAACGGTCTGCGTGGATAAGGGCTATCCCGAGCAGGGCGTTCGGGGCAGTCAGAATTTTATCGTCACAGGAAGGTTGGCTTCGCTCTTTGCGTGCCGCACGGAGACGAGTCTTTATCTCCCGCATGGATGGCCCGGCTCTTCCGGCACCGGAGGCCTCCCTTCGTCGCCGGACAATATGCCCCCGACCGCCGAATTCCCGCAGACCCGCGAGTTCGTACTCATCAAAAAAGGAACGGATCCGCTCACCGCCGGCCCCGGAGCCGGCGGTATCGGCTTTCCCGGAAAAACGAAAATCATCCTGAGAAAGGACTTCCTCTATCTCTTCTGTACTCCAGAGATACGATCCGCCTTCCTCGCCGCCTGCTTCCGCATCAAAGGCTGAAACAAACAAGCCATCCTCCTGCTTGAACTCCCTCTCCACCATTCGCAGCGTTTCTATTCCGGCCTGTTGTGCATCTTCTGCAAGCTGCGGATCCTCATCCCGGTAGATGTGGGCAGCAATGCTCACCACCCACAAGAAGAGTGCTTGATCATAGAGCATCTTTTCAAAATGGGGGACTGTCCAGCGCCGATCGGTACAGTAACGAAAAATACCCCCTCCTACGTGATCATAGAGCCCGCCGTCGAGCATGGCCCGGAGCGTAGTTCGCAGCATTGTATCGACCCGGGCTTTTCCCTCTTCCTTTTTCCCGGATGGCCGGAGGTAAAGCAGAAACAGGAGCGTCGAATGGGGAGGGAATTTAGCCTTCAGCCCGAAACCGCCTTCCTGTCTATCGAACTCGGACCACAGATAATCCACGAGCTTTTCGGCGGCCATTGGAGGAAATGTTTGTTTCGGGAGGGTGAAGCGTTTCAAAGGTCCCTCGTGTCCCCGGAGGAACCTCAGCACATTCTCGGTGAGCTGAAAGAAGCCGGTATGATCCCCGCTTTTGTGGAGTGGAAGGTAGGTAACGGAGATGAGAGGCTCTCCGGCCGGGGCAAGAAAGACATTCAGCGGCCAGCCACCCTGACCGGACTGGGCAATCATGAAGGACATTAGATATTGATCAATATCCGGCCGTTCTTCCCGATCAACCTTGATAGCTACCATGTTTTGATTCAGGAAATCAGCATACTCCTGGTCGGAAAAGACCTCCCGTGCCATCACGTGGCACCAGTGACAGGTGGCATATCCTACCGAGACTAGAATCGGCTTTCCTTGTTCCCGGGCATATTTGAGGACTTCTTCTTCCCACGGCTGCCACCAGACAGGTTGATTTGCATGCTGCAGCAGATAGGGAGACCTGGCATTCTGCAGATTATTCTGCTCCATATTCATAAGGCCCTCCGTATGTACTGTCAGAACATACCCACATCCGGCAGCTACCGGCAAATGATTTTCAACCGTCTTTCAGGTTGATTCTAGGCGGAAGGTATACTAAACTTTGATAAAACAATCCTGCGAGCGAGGTGAATTTGTGTTTCAAAAACAGCAAGTAATGCGGAGGGTTGTATATTCACTTATTCCGCTGCTGGTTTTTTCAATATTTCTCTACGGCTTCAGGGTGCTGGTCACGACCGCACTGGTCCTCGCACTGGGCATCCTGGTGGAATTTATCTTCGAAAAGACCCGGAAAAAGAAGGTCAGTGAAGCAGTTCTTGTTACTTCTCTGCTTTTTGCTCTTTCTTTGCCGCCGTCTACTCCTTTCTGGATAGCCGCCATTGGTATCATCTTTGCGGTATTCATGGGAAAGGAAGTCTTCGGAGGATTCGGACGGAATATCTTTAACCCGGCAATTTCGGGCCGGTTGTTTGTCTATATAACCTTTCCGACGGTTCTGGGACAGGCATGGCAGGCGCCGAGCGGTTTCGGGATGCTTTCCGGTTTTGCCGGCGCGGACGCCCTTACCTCAGCTACTCCCATGGCCCTTCTCCGGGCGGGAGAGAGCGTGGACTTCTTGAACCTCTTTCTCGGTATCCGGGCAGGAGCCGTAGGGGAGAGCTCAATCCTGCTGATCCTGATAGCGGCAGCCTATCTGCTCATCACCAAAACAGCAAACTGGCGGCTCATTCTCTCTACCCTGGCGGGGGCCGGAATTCTGAGCTTTCTCTTCGATATAACCGGTATAAAAACCGCCGTTCCCGCTGAATACGCTCTCATGACCGGAAGTATCCTGTTCGTTTCGGTCTTTATGGCCACCGATCCCATATCGGCACCCAACAAAAAAGCGGCTCAGTGGATTTACGGTTTTGTCATCGGAATTGTGTCGGTTCTGATCCGGACCTTTGCAGGGTTTCCGGAGGGCACCAGCTTCGGTGTGTTTATCGGAAATGTTTTTGCCTCTCTCTTCGATGAAATGGTGACAAAGAAGAAAAAGCCTGCGAAAAAACCCGCCCCTGCCGCGGCGGAGGCCAAGTCATGAACAAGCAGAGCATCCTCTATACGGTTGTGTTCACCTTTGTGGTGGGTTTTCTCTTTGTACTTCTTCTCTCCCTCACCCACGAGAGAACCAGAGAGATGGTCGAGCGGAACCAGGAACTCTCCCGCCGGCGCGCCCTGCTGTCTGCGCTGGATATATCCTACTCCTCTGAAGCGGAGGTTTCCGAAAAATACAACACGGAAATCGAACCCTTCGAACGAGATCAGACACAACTCTACCGTTACCAGAGCGACTCCGGGACGGCCGTGGCGAAACCCTTTTCAGGTTCCGGGCTCTGGGGTACGATCCGCGGCTATATCGCGGTAAGCCGGGACCTCGACCGGATTGTCGGGCTCGAGATAGTAAGCCAAAATGAAACCCCCGGCCTGGGAGCTCGTATCGATGAGGCCTGGTTCAAAAATCAATTCCGTGGCGAAAAAATCGGCCAAGGCGGGATTCGTGTCGGTGCCGGCGGCGAGGGAGATCAGGACGCTGACAACGCCGAGGTAGACGGGGTCACAGGCGCTACCCGGACAAGCGACTCGATCGAAACCATTATCAACTCGGAAATCAACAAACTAGAGAATCTATTGGAGGCAGCCCAATGAGTCAGAGTTCAGCCGGCGCTGTATTCAAAGAAAATATATGGACAAACAACCCGATCTTCATCCAGGTACTGGGAATCTGTTCCGCTCTGGCGGTTACCAATCTCCTTTCGAACACCCTGATCATGACAATCGGCGTTGTTTTCGTAACAGGGTTTTCCAATCTTACTGTTTCCCTGATAAAGAGCCTCATTCCCCGCAAGGTCCGGATGATGGTTCAGACCCTGATCATAGCATTCTACGTGATAATCGTGGACATCGTCCTTCGAGCGTACTTGCCCGAAATAAGCCGGAATCTCGGACCCTATGTAGGACTTATCATCACCAACTGTATCATCATGGGAAGAGCGGAAGCCTTTGCCCAGTCGAATCCTCCGGTCATATCCCTGTGGGACGGGATCACTTCCGGCCTGGGATATATGGGAGTCCTTATGGTCATCGCCTTTTTCCGAGAACTTTTAGGATTCGGGACACTCTTCGGATTCCAGGTACTGCCGGAGACCTTTGTCCCCTGGACTATCATGGTCATGGCGCCGAGCGCTTTCTTCTTCCTCGGGCTGATCGTGTGGATAGGTAAAAGTATTATGAATAGATCAGGAGCAGCGGCATGACACCATTGGTAAATCCGATAACCCTCTTTTTCGCGTCCATACTCACCAGCAATATCCTGCTGGCAAATTTCCTGGGCATGTGTTCCTTCATCTCCATTTCCAAAGACATGAAATCGGCCAACGGCCTGGGGCTAGCGGTAACAGTCGTTCTTACCATCACCTCGGCAATAAACTGGCTGATACTCGAATATGTTCTGATCCCCATGGATCTGCTTTATCTGCGCTTTATCATCTTCATCATAGTCATTGCCGCGATTGTACAGATTCTGGAAATGATCATCGACCGTGTTTCCTCGGCATTGTATATGGCTCTGGGAATCTTTCTCCCTCTGATTACAGTAAATTGTGCTATCCTCGGGGTGTCTCTTTTTCTCGAGATCCGAAACTATAGCTTTCTTCAGTCGGTGATCTACGGCCTCGGTTCGGGGCTCGGATGGTGGCTCGCCATAATGGCGCTTGCCGCCATTAGAAAGAAGGTAGAAAAGGCTCCCGTTCCGGCAGGACTAAAGGGGCCCGGCATTACCTTTATCATCATCGGTTTTATGGCGATGGCTTTCATCGGCTTTTCCGGTATGTTGAGCGTACAGTAGGAGGTTGATCGTGAATCCTGTTATTTTTACCGCACCTCTGGCAATCGCCGTAATAGGGGCTGTACTCGCCGCACTCATCTCGATTACCGACAAAATCGTCAACAACTACGGCGATCTTACCATCGACATCAACAGTGGAAAGCGGAAGCTCGAAATCAAAGGGGGCTCGCCATTACTGTCTACTCTAGCAGAAAGCGGTATTTTTGTTCCCTCGGCCTGCGGCGGAAAGGGAAGCTGCGGCGCTTGCAAAGTCAAGGTCCTCTCGGACATCGGTCCGCACCTGCCCACCGAACCTCCTTACCTCACGAAAGAAGAAATGGCGGAAAATGTTCGACTATCATGTCAGATCAAGGTAAAACAGGACCTGGAAATTGAAATTCCGGACGCCCTGTTCAACATCAGGCGCTTTACCGGCGTAGTGGAACGAATCAAAGACCTCACCCATGATATCAAGGAGGTCTATATCAAGCTCGAAAACCCCGCCGAGATCAACTTCACCGCCGGGCAATACGGGCAGCTCGAGATTCCTCCCTACGAGAAAATCAAAGGATCCACCCAGCGGGCATACTCCATGTCTTCTCCTCCGAGCGACAAGGATCATGTAGAGTTCCTGATCCGTCTTGTCCCCGGCGGAATCGTCACCACCTATGTCCACCAGTATATGAAAGAGGGAGAAAAGATTGCTATGGTCGGCCCCTTCGGGGATTTTGCCGAACAAGACACCCAGTCCCCAATGATCTGTGTGGCAGGGGGATCGGGTATGGCGCCGTTCAAATCTATCCTTTATGATATGGATGAAAAGGGTCCATTCGAACGTGATGTATGGTACTTTTTCGGAGCCAGAACCAAAAAGGACTTATTCTATCTCGAAGAGATGCAGGCCCTGGAGGCAAAACAGGAGCGCTTTCACTTCATCCCCGCACTCTCTGAACCCCTGGATGAAGACGAATGGAAGGGAGAAATCGGCCTGATTACCGATGTATTGGACAAGTATCTGAAAGAGATCGTGCCTGATGCCGACCCCAAAGAAGGGTACCTGTGCGGCAGCCCCGGCATGATCGACGCCTGTGTCAATGTGATGACAGCCAATGACATCGGTGAAGGAGATATCTTTTATGATAAGTTTGCCTGAGGAGGTGAGAATATGAAGATGTCACCCTTCTATGTGAAGGCGCAGGACAATATGCAGCCCGGCATCATCACCTCCAGTGGTTTTCTCGGCGATGATACCCGGCCGATCGTTGATATCATCGAACATGATGAAGAAATCATGCAGCAGCTCGGTCTGGATTTCGAGGAAGTAGCAAATCGATTACACGAGCTCATGGAAGAGGGCCGCAAGGGCCTGGGTGAACCGATTACCTATCAGCAGTTTTTGTTACAGGTTTACGAGGCCAGAGGCTTTCTGCCCAGTCCCTTTGAAGACGGAATATTTCGCAAAGTGAATGTCAATATCGAGAACAAGAAAAACGGAAAAACTCTTTTAGTTTCCGAATTGTCGATCCACCTGCTCCAACAGCACCATTTTCTCCAGGGAAGGGGATCGCCCTACCGGCTCGAACCGGAAGACCTGAAAGGGACTCTCGAGCTTTGAACCGGCCAGCATACACGGCTAACCAGCCAACGGGAATGGAATATGGCTTCTGAACGCATCCTGATCGTTGAAGATGAAAAAATTATTGCCCTCGACCTGAAACGCAGGCTCGTCAAGTTCGGGTACCAGGTCGTAGGATTGGCAACCACCGCACAGGAAGCCTTGGACCAGGCCCAAGAACAGCAACCCGATCTGATTCTGATGGACATCATGCTTGCCGGAGAACAAGACGGCGTTGACGCAGCTATCGAAATCAAGAAACAGTTCGGATTCCCCGTAATTTTTCTCACCGCTTATGCCGACGAACGAACCCTCGAACGGGCAAAGGAAGCAGAACCCTTCGGTTATATCCTCAAACCCTTCAAGGAACGGGAACTCCATACCACCATCGATATTGCCATGTACAAAAGCAATGTCGACAAGAAGCTCAAAGAGCAGCAGCGCTGGCTGTCGGCCATTCTCAACAGCATTGGCGACTGCATCATCGCTACCGACCAGGAAGACCGCATCGTTTTCATGAATCCGATTGCAGAACGAATGACCGGCTGGACAGAGGATGAGGCGCACAATCAGAAGATCGAAGACACCCTGACCCTGCTCCATGAGGGATCGGAAGAGGTTGTGGACCTTTCACAGGTTGAAATCCCCCCTGGCCTCGGAGAATCGGCCTACTTTTCCAAAAGTATTATCCAGGACCGGAATAACCGGCACTATCATGTTGAGGGAGTTATGTCCCACATTTTCGGTGAGCGGGAGGAAGTCGACGGAAAAGTCCTCGCCTTCAGGGATATCACCGAGCTGAAGCATATGCACGACCAGATCACCTATCAAGCCAGCCATGACCTGCTGACCGGGCTGGTCAATCGTGCACAATTTGCCCATCTGCTCGAAGAATCCATCAATGCATCAAAAACCTCCGGCTCCTCTCATGCGGTTATCTATCTCGACCTCGATCAATTCAAGATCATAAACGACACATGCGGCCATCTGGCCGGCGATGAACTGCTCATCGAAATCTCCGAACTGGTCAAAAAGACCGTCCGCAGTACCGACATTTGTTCACGCCTGGGAGGAGATGAGTTCGCTATCCTGCTGGAACAAAGCGATCTCGATCTAGCCATAGCCAAAGCGGAGGTTTTCAAGAATCTGCTCGATTCCTACCGATTTACCTGGGAAGAAAAAATCTATAGCGTTACTGCGAGTATCGGAATCGTACCCATAAATGAAACCAGCAGCGATACTCAGGAAATCCTTGCAGCAGCCGACGATGCCTGCTACCTCGCCAAGGCCGAAGGGGGCGGAAAAATCAAGGTTTACGAAACCTCGGCCAAGGCCTTTATGAAACGGCGAGGGGAAATGGACTGGGTTTCCCGCCTGAACCTCACACTCGAAGAAGACCGTTTTGTTCTGTTCTACCAGACAATAGAAGCGCTCCAGAAAGGCAACACGAGCAAAAAGGCGGAAATCCTGATAAGACTCGAGGATGAAGAAGGAGAGATAATCTCACCAGCTCATTTCCTTCCTGCAGCCGAACGCTACAACATTATGCCGCAAATCGACCGTTGGGTAATCAAAAATGCCCTTTCTCAGCTTGCTGAAGCAGACGATGAGGTAATCTATTCCCTCAATCTTTCGGGCACCTCGCTGGCCGATGAAACCCTTTTTTCTTATATTAAGAAAACCTTCGGGGAAACCGGAGCAGATCCCGCTCGTTTCTGTTTCGAAATCACCGAGACCACCGCCATCGAGAACATGTCCAGGGCTATCCAGCTCATGAAAGACCTGAAGGAACTCGGCTGCACGTTCGCTCTGGACGACTTCGGCAGAGGCTTTTCTTCTTTCGAATACCTGAGCAGTCTTCCGGTAAACTTTTTAAAACTCGACGGCAGCTATGTGAAGGATATAGTTGAAAACCCCACCAGCAGAGCCTTAGTGGAATCGATCAACAGCATCGGCCACACAATGGGTCTTCAGACCATTGCCGAATTCGTTTCCAGCGAAGAAATCAAGAATATCATCACAGAGATGGGGGTCGATTATGCCCAGGGCTACGTGGTGATGAAACCCGCTCCACTCAACGATCGCTGACTGCCAAGCCTGTCGAACATCAGGCGTTATAGGTGCCGGCGGAGGCGCCGCTGCCGCTGCCGGTCCAGTCGGTGTGAAAAAAATCACCACGCTCTCGATCAACTCTTTCATAGGTGTGGGCTCCGAAGTAATCCCTTTGGGCTTGTATCAAGTTCGCCGGGAGCCGGCCGCTGCGGTATCCGTCATAGAAACTGAGCGCCGCCATAAAAGCCGGAACAGCAATTCCCCGTTCCGCCGCTTTGGAGACAACCCTGCGCCAGGATGACTGGGCCTTTTCAACAGCAGCACGGAAATATTCATCCAGCAATAGATTTTCGAGGTCGGAATCCCGCTGGTAAGCATCCTTGATCCGTTCCAAAAAGGCGCTCCGGATGATGCAGCCTTCGCGCCACATCATTGCAATACTACCGTAATCGAGTTTCCACCCGTACTGTTCAGCCGCACCGCGCAAGAGCATGAAACCCTGGGCATAGGAAACGATTTTCGACGCATACAACGCCTGCCGCACATCCTCGACAAAACCGTCCGTTTCACCGGAGCCGGATGAAAAAGCCTCCGGCCCCTCGAGAATCTTCTCCGCCTCCACTCGTTCTTCCTTCATAGCCGAGAGAAAACGAGCGAATACGGCCTCGCCGATGAGGGTTACCGGCTTGCCGAGTTCCATAGCATTGATCGCCGTCCACTTGCCGGTACCCTTCTGGCCGGCCGAATCAAGAATTTTTTCTACCAGAGGATTGCCGTCTTCATCCCGATAGGCCATGATTTCCGCGGTGATCTCGATAAGGTAGCTATCCAGATCCCCTTTATTCCAGCCTCCAAAGGTTTCGGCAAGCTGTGAATAGTCGAGTCCCGCACCCGAGCGCAGAAGCGCATAGGACTCAGCTATAAGCTGCATATCCCCATATTCGATACCGTTGTGTACCATTTTCACAAAATGGCCGGCCCCGTCTGTTCCTACCCAGTCGCAGCAGGGCTCTCCGGATGCTGTTTTCGCCGCAATATCCTGAAAAATCGGCTTAATAAGCGGCCAAGCCTCTGAATGCCCTCCCGGCATCAAAGACGGTCCCCGGCGCGCCCCTTCTTCTCCTCCGGAAACCCCGGTCCCAACAAAACGGATTCCTTTTTGGTCAAGTTCCTCGCTGCGGCGCATCGTATCGTCAAAATTCGAATTTCCCCCGTCGATAATTACATCACCCGCCTCGAGAAGGGGAAGGAGTTTTTCGATAAACAGATCTACTACTTCGCCGGCCTTGACCATGAGCATCACCTTCCTCGGTTTCTCAAGGGTACCGACGAACTCTTCCAGGCTGTAGGTTCCCAAAATCGTTTCCCTGCCTGCTGCCGGCCCCTTTAGAAAGGCGTCAACCTTCTCGACAGTACGGTTATAGACAGCAACGCAATATCCGTGATCATTTATATTGAGAACAAGGTTCTGACCCATAACAGCCAGCCCGATAAGCCCAATATCAGCTCGACGTGCCATATACACTCCTCTTTTGCAAAATCTTTACATGTGTAATATAGTGAAAATGAGCAAACAATGAAACGTCCCGTACTCGTTCAAGTTGATCATCGCAGGTTATCCACCTTTCTGCCGGCCGAAAAAAGCCGTGGCAGATTACCCCTAACCACTCTGCAGAACAATCAGAAACGAGCAATAATCGAACTCTACATCGCTCCCGGCCGAAAACCAAAGCGCATCGGTGAAATAATCGTCGACAACCTCCCCCCTGCCGGTGCCGGGGAATTGCTCATGGAGCTGCACGGAAAACTGGATGGGATGCAGCTTTCTACCTCCCTGCAGGTAAACGGAAACCCTTGGACCCGAAAAACCTTCGACCTTCGCCCGGCATTCCGAGGACGGAAAACGTTGTTTACCCTCCTTTCGGCGGGAATTGTCGCAGTAGTTTTGTTTCTCCTTTTCGCTTTCACTCCCCTTCTTGGAACAGATACCTTTGGGATTAAGAAGGCAGATATCTTTGACAAGGACAGGCAAACAACCCGGCAGACCGAAAAACCCGAACCGGTGAAGGAAGAGGAAAGCTCTTACAAGGAAACCACGGTTCAGCCCGATGCCGCAGAATCAGACGAAACCGGCAAACCCGATGAATCAAGCCGGCAGAAGGTTCAAAAAGAAACCTCCGACCCGGCAGCAGAGCCGCAGGAGACAAAAACCTCGCAGGAAGCTGAAGAATCTACGGAGCCGAAAGAGCCTCTCCCGCCGCCCATTGAGACCAGGCTCTATTTCCTTCCTGATACCGCACAATTGCGTGCCGATTCTCTCGACGAGATCCGCTCCCTCGCCAAAAGGCTCAACGAGGAACCGGAAAACCGTCGATACATCATTGCAGGACACTGTGCCCTTTTCGGGACCGAAAAAGGCCGCACTCAGCTGTCAAAGGACAGGGCGGAGCGTGTTTACCAGCTGCTTCTCGATGCAGGATGGGAACCATCTACTCCACCGGAGATCATCGGGTACGGAGGGGACCAGCCTGTCACGCATGATCGGGAAATGCAATCGCTCAATCGCAGAGTAGAAATCAAACCTGTTGATGAAACACTTGCTGACGGATAAAGTTTCGTAGTATATATAAATTCGATATGAGATTATTCCGTGATTTTCCAACAGGCTTTCTTTTTCTTGCCGCTTTTCTTTTTCTTACCGGCCCTGTTTCTTTGCATGCAGAGAAAACACTCTGGGAAAAGGCATCCATGCTTTTCAGTTTTAATTACAATTGGCAGCCGGGTTCGACTCATATTCATATCAACTACCTCGAGGATGACGACACCGTCAAAAGCAGAGAGGATATCTACATCGAATCCTGGATAGAAGAAGAAGAACTCGAACACGATGTAGTTAAAGCGGTAAAGGACGGCAAGGACATCACCATATGGCGCCAGGGGGTTGCTCCACGGGGAGCCGGAACCAAGCAAAAATCGGGAGCCAACTACGGCGACAATCCCCTGAACCCTCTCTTTCAAGACCGGGTAACCTACGAAGACACAGGTGAAGTTTTCTATATGGAGGGGAAAAAAACCAGAAGATTCTCCTACCGCCTCAGTCACAGTGACGGTACAACAACTACCGGAAGCTTCTGGCTCGAAACGGAAACCGGCATCCCGCTAAAAATGACGGCTACACTCGAACCTCTTCCCTGGTTTTTGAAGAGTTTTTATTTCGAAAACTACTATCATTACGAAGACGACACTACCTGGTATTCCAAACGAATGTTCGCCAAAGGGGAAGCTTGGTTTATCCTGTTTTCAAAGCGATTCGAAGCTACTCTCTACTTCGACGATTACTTTCGCAACTTTTACATGGAAATGGACAAGCGCTACCAGGAAGACATGAAAACCACGCCCTTCCAAAAGGACGGATAATCAGGGTGCTCGTGTGTCCCTAAAAAACAATGAGGGTTCCTCCTCGAGTAAACAAAGGGAAATCCTCTGTCTTTTCGGCATTAAGCATTCAGGGAAAAGCTCGATCGGACGGCTGCTTGCAGAAAAAAAACAGCTGCAATTTTTCGACCTCGACGAGATTATTACGGGGGAATTTGCAGAAGACGGCGAAACGCTGCGGGAACTGTACCGCCGCCTTGGCAAAGAAGCCTTCCGCCGTTTAGAAGCAGAGGCAGCCTCGAGCCTTCTCGAACAAGTTCAAAAAAACGATCCTCGAACCAATGGCCTGAAAGGACCCGCTGTTTTTTTCAAAGCTGTCGCGGCCCTCGGTGGGGGGATCATGGAAAACCGAGAGGCTGTTCGCCGGTTGAAGCCCGCCTGTGTGATGCTCTACCTGCAGGAAGAAGCGGAGATTCTCTATCGTCGAATCGAAGCCGGCGGTATCCCCCCTTTTCTCGACCCTGCACGGCCCTATCAGTCATTTCTCGAACTCTATAATCGTCGGCACCGCTTGGCTCTCGATACGGCAGACATTGTCTTTTCTCTCGAAGGGAGGAACCCTGAGCAATCGGCCGAGTCAATAATTGAACGGCTATATCGGCCGGAACAGCACCATGAAAAACGCCCTTCCTTTCCGGAAAACCCACTGTAAGGAGTACATAAATGCCAGGAAACAGCTTTGGTCAGATATTCCGTATGACGACCTTCGGTGAATCCCACGGCGGCGCTGTCGGCGTTGTGGTCGACGGGGTTACCCCCGGCCTCGAACTCACTGAAGCCGAGATTCAAAAAGAACTTGACCGGAGAAAACCCGGACAATCAGCGGTTACCACTCCCCGCCAGGAAACAGATACAGTGCATATTCTATCGGGTATCTTCGAGGGCCGGACAACCGGCACCTCTCTCATGATGATTCTCTACAATAAAGATGCTCAGCCCTCTGCCTATGACGAAATCAGAAGCCTTTTTCGACCCGGCCACGCCGATTATTCGTATCTGAAAAAGTACGGGATCCGTGACTACCGCGGGAGCGGCAGAGCCTCCGGCCGGGAGACAGCCGGCCGGGTTGCGGCCGGCGCAGTCGCACGCAAACTCCTGGCCCGTCGCGGAATCAGCATTACCGCCTGCACCCGGGAAGCTGCCGGGGTTGTCTGCAGCGAGTACCACCCGGATGTAATAGAACAGAATCCAATGCGGGCCTGCGACCTGAGCGCCGCGGCGGAGATGGAACAACGGGTCCTCGAACTCGCCGAACAGGGCAACAGCGCCGGCGGCATCGTCGAATGCCGCGTTGACGGCGTGCCTGCAGGTCTCGGAGAACCGGTTTTCGGCAAACTGGATGCTGAACTCTCAGGGGCGGTCATGTCCATCGGGGCGGTCAAGGGTATCGAGTTCGGAGCAGGATTTTCCGCCGCCGGGATGACAGGCCGCGAACACAACGACGAGATGCAAATGGCGAGCACGGACTCGGCCGAAGAAGCAACACAAGACGGATCGGGAACAAAAGCTCTCCGGTTTCTCACGAACAATGCCGGCGGGATTATCGGCGGTATCAGCACCGGCGAAGAAATCCGGTTCCGCATAGTGGTCAAACCAACCTCTTCTATCTCGAGCCCCCAACAAACCGTTTCTGTCGACGGCAGAAACGAAACCATTCGAACCGAGGGGAGACACGATCCCTGCATTTGTCCTCGAATTGTGCCGGTGGTAGAAGCCATGACGGCCATTGTTTTGCTCGACCAGATCAAGCGGCAGGAAGCCATGACAGCCTGATAGGCGGGGTGTAACCCGGAATTTTCAATTTGACGGCAAAGGACTCGTCTTTGTAGGTTGATCCCAGGTCATTGCAGGAGCGCGCTACTCAACCACAGATCACTACTCATCATTTTTAATACACAGGAGCATAAAAATGAAGCGCACACTATTTATATTTTTAATATTACTTATGCTTTGCAGCGCCCCGCTTTTTTCCCAGGGAGAGTATGTAATGGGGAAAAACGATCTTGCGTTTACAGCAGGTGTCGGGTCAGGCTTCTTCTCCGGAGCAATTGATGTATCAGGCGGCATTGAGTATATAGTTGCCGAACACGAGGTTGGAGACAAATTGCCTCTTTCCTACGGCGTGGCAGGAAAGTTCAATTATTATCGATACAACTATCAGAATTACACGGAAGCTTATCATTATACCTATATCGGGGGTGGAGGCTTCGGCACTGTCCATTTTGGTTTAAACGCCCTTGATCTTGAGAAAGATATGCGTTGGCTTGGAAACTTCGATCCTTACGTTGGGCTCGGCATAGGCTTTTTCAATTATTCGAACACCTATGATGACGATTTAAACAATACCTATGATCGATTTCAAATGGGATTACGATCTATAGGCGGTGTCAATTACTTTTTCAGTCCGAACTTTGCCGTTACTCTCGAAGGGGGTTACTATGGCCGTTGGGGCGGTGGCCTGATCGGTGTCCTTTTTAAATGGTAAATAGTGGTTCAAACCCTGTGTAAACAGGCAGAACCATTACATCCAGACATAACGCGGCCAATACCCCCCGCTAAAGCGGTCGCGGTTGCCTGCCATCCGGGCCCAGATCAATAAGCTGGACTGATCTAAGCGCACGTGAGAGAAAAACCTCCTCTCCTGGAAGATAGTCGCCAGCTCCTCATCGATCTTTCTCCTGCTGATCCCGGCCACCTGGGCATGCCGCAGGGAACGCTTGCTTCGATGATCGATCCGATAGGGTTTGATGTAATTGTGATACATCTGATAAACAGCCAGCCGGTCGTTACAATTGTTCACATCCCGGGAGAACTGGACACTCTCCCGCACATGATTTGCATTGTCCTTGCGAATCTCCCGGTCAAAGTAATTCACGGCGAATAAGGGGTTTGCCGTGTTCCGAGCCCGGCGAGAGCTGACGGTTCGGTGGACAAAGGCTCCCTGATCCCCAAATACCGGTGATTGTGCTATCACCCGCTGATACTCTTTTTTCTTATCGGTGAATAGGGTCAACTGCCCATCCTTTGGCCGGGAAGCGCCTAACTGTTCGAGGGTATCAAGTACTCTTCGGAATGAAGGGGTGAGTGTGCCGGCGGGGCGAAGATACGTTTGTTCCCGGCGATCGCGCTCTGACTTTTGATAGGCGGTCATTTTTCCCTTTCTTCTCAGGTGAGCATAATCGAAGGTGTAGAGAAATTGAGAGAGGGCTCCCACCAGCAGGTGAATATTATTCGGCTGGTATTGATCCTGGACAAAGCTCT
>JAIPGG010000005.1 GCA_021736255.1 Spirochaetales bacterium
CTTCAAGGAATTCAGAGAGGTAGTGCTCGAGGAACTGGAACGGCGGAAACAGACGAGGGAATAGGGAAAGGGATTATTCCCCCGGGTAGGGGTTATTCCCCGATGATCTTAACGAGCACCTTTTTCTTGCGTCTGCCGTCAAACTCACCATAAAAGATCTGTTCCCAGGGGCCGAAATCCAGACGGCCCTCGGTTACGGCAACAACCACTTCCCGGCCCATCACCTGGCGCTTCATGTGGGCGTCGGCATTGTCTTCCATGCCGTTGTGAGCGTACTGTTCGACCGGTTCGTGAGGAGCGAGTTTTTCGAGCCATTGATCGTAGTCCCGATGAAGCCCCGGTTCATCGTCGTTGATGAAGATACTTGCTGTAATGTGCATGGCATTAACCAGTACGAGCCCTTCCTGCACTCCGCTTTTTTCGACCAACTCGCGTACGGTTGGGGTGATATTGATGAACTCTCGTCGTGTTTTGGTATTGAACCACAGATACTCGGTTAATGATTTCATACAAACAGTATACCAAAGCCTGCCTTCACCATTCAAGCAGTCCGCGCGCTGCTTCGTCCTTTGCCGGAATCGTAAATGTTTACCAGCTCGAGAGGGTAGGGCTGCAACAGCGTTTGGTCGATGAGGTACTGGTTATCGAATCGCACTGCCCAGCTCTTGAGGAGGTGAAGCGGTACGCTCAGAGGAACCCGTTCGTCCCGGTATTCTTCGAGGGTATTGAGAAACAACTTCTTTTCTTCTCCCGAAAGGTCGTGTTTAAAACCGCCGAAGGCGTGTTGGAGCGAGTTGATCATGGCGGAATATTTCGGAGGCCCGTTCAAAAGCTCCGGCAGAAGGTTTCGGTACTCGTCGATGATATTCTTTTCCGGCAGCCGGTTGTGATTTGCAACGATGCGCCCGAGTTCGCGAAGGACAGGATCGTTATAGGCAAGAAAAAGCATTTTGTTCTGCTGGTGAAAGGCCACCAGCCCGCTGATCAGGCAGGAATTGTCTTCTTCAGAACAAACCTGCATGCGGAACCGGGCAAGGGTGTAGATAGAGGTCAGAAAGTGTTCACGGATCGTGAAATTCTTCAGTCGCCCCTCATCCTCGATCGGAAACCCGCCGGATTCATCTTTCAGCCGTGCTCCGAAAAACCCGGAACTCTTACCGGCCTGTCCCGGTTGTTCGAAGGCATTAAAGACCTTAACATCTCCGGGCCCGCAGGAAGGTGAGCGTGATTTCAGGATTGCCCCGTCGAACTGCGGTATTTTTTCGAACCACCTGTCTAAAAAATCATTCATTTTTTCGGTATAATCTTTTCCTGTAGCCGGCTGAAAAAGGTGAAACTCTCCTTCCCATTCGACGAGGCGTACCGGTTCTCTGGGGGTTTCCAGGCCCATTTCGACTTCCGGGCATACGGTGACCGCTTCGATACTTTCTTTTAACTGTTCTACAAACTCGTCTTTGACAACCGCTGCGTTGTAGCGGCAGTTGTCGAATCCCAGGCAACGGCTGATGAGTACTCTGGGTCGAGGTTCCGGATTTCCCTTATTCAACAAATCTCACCTCACTGAATCCTGTATCTTCGAGGAACCGGCGGATAAATTGCCGGCCGTTCTTTTCTGCAGTTTCGAGGAGGCCGGTCTGTTCTACCTGCTCTCTTACCGTCAGCGAGGCAAGCTCGGCCAGATCCTTCCATACGTCCGGCGGTATCTCTATATCCGGGTAGCCATAATCGAAACTCGTGGAATCTTCCGTCCGTACCTCCAGGACTTGGGCCTTTGGAAGACGCAGATAGAGTAAACGATTACTGTCGTTTTCTTCAATCCGTACGAACTGTTCCAAACGATCTTCGGAGATGTCCGCCGGATCCCGGAACACCGTATCGGTGAGATCATAGCCGGCCCGGACAATGGTGGTTATCACCACGAATTTCCCCTCTTCCTTTTCCAGCTGGATGCCGGCCCGGCTTGCAAGGTTGTGTATAGCCATGAGCCGCCGTTCTCGGTCGGTCAAGCCTTTGTTTTCCAGGCTCTTGCGGCGCATCCTCTCGGTAAAAACGGACCAGGAAAAACCAGTTTCGGTATAATCGTAGGGAAAGACGCTTTTGTAGACATACTCTACCGTGTGAAGCTCGAAAATGTCATGGACTTCCTGGAGTACCGAGACGGCGACCTCTCTGGTTTCGCTGTGTTTTGGATTGAGATTCGGCAGGAAACCCTGCCGGCTGAGGTAGAAGAGCGCTGCCAAGGCAGCGGCTGCGAGGAGGATACTCCCAACGACCCTGCGCAGGAGGCGTTTCATGGCTCCTCCTCTTTCTTCCGAACTCCGCTTTGAGCGCTTCGGAAGGTGATCGTCTGAAATCCGGAGTATTCGAGAAGGTTGGTCAGCAGCTGTTTCGCATTTTCCTCGGCCCGAAGCAAAATGCCTCGTTTCACTGCATCGTTTCGGATGCTTTCTTTCTGGGCATCGATGACATCATAGTATTCGAGACGGCTGACCCTTTCCCCGTATTCCCGGATGTAGTACTGGCGTATCGTCGACTCATCGGCATCTATTACGAGGATTTCCGGCGGCGGGAGAAAAATGACGAGTTCCCCCTCGCTCCCCGGCTCGATACGCAATCCGTTCGAGAAGTCGATTCCCGCCTGAACCCGTACTTCTATGGAAAACAGGATCTCCTTGTTTACCGTCGGAATGAACCAGAACCTTTCGTTTTTCCCGTAGTAAATGATATCCCGGTAGATATGTTCGAAGGTGGGCATCTGGAGGAGGTTTTTTACCCTGCTCTCGACTTCCTGGTGACTGATCCGGTTTTCCTTCGGGGAACATCCTGGAAAAAGCATGGCTGAAAGCAGCAGGGTTGAAGCAAGCAAGAAGAAAGCCGCCGTTCTCCTCAGCGAAGATGTGCGTTTTTTTGGCATTTCCTTTTCATTGTAGTCTCCGCCGCCCCAGGGGACAAGTCGAATTTTTCCGGAAGGCATACCGGCGAAGAACGGGGGATCAGTCCAGGAAGCGGAGAAACTCCCGCATCATTTCGTCGTAGTTTTGAACTACTGGAAACTCGGGTCGTTCAAGAACGATCGATTCGGGAGGGCGGAAAAGTACTCCGTGGTCGGCCTCCTCGAGCATGCTCAGGTCGTTGTAGGAGTCGCCCGAAGCGATTACCTCGAAACCGGTGGCCTTGAGGTTCAGGACTGCTTTTCGTTTTCCGTCCTTCTGTCTAAGGGTGTACCCGCTGATGGCCCCGTCGCTGTCCACCTTCAGGGTGTTGCAGAAGAGGGTAGGCCAGTCGAGGCTGCGCATGAGGGGTTTTGCAAACTGTTCGAAGGTGTCCGAAAGGATGATTACCTGGGTGCGGGAACGCAGTTCCAGGAGAAACTCATAGGCGCCCTCCAGCGGGTGCAGGCTGTCTATCACGCTCTGAATATCCGGAAGTTTGAGTCCATGCTCCGAGAGGATACCCAGGCGGTATTGCATCAATTCGTCGTAATCGGGGACGTCCCGGGTTGTCTTTTTCAGAGCCTCGATGCCGGTTTTTTCTGCAAAGGCTATCCATATCTCCGGGACTAATACTCCCTCGAGATCCATACATACCAGCTGCATGCTGTTCTCCTGTAGCTTCCAATCTTTATGTTCCGCACTATACCCGAGGAAGGGTCGGTCTGCAAGTCTGCGGTCTGCTGGCCCTGCAAACCCTGTTTGGGGCTGAGCTCGGGATTTTCCTATCGAGGTCGTTCCCCCTTTACATTTTTTTTGCTTTCTGTCATTGTCCTCTTTGTATCTATGGGTAGAAACGCATGGAGCCGGCGGGCCCGGCAATGTATGCGGGTTCGGCTCTGTCTGCAGGCTTTTTCCGGGTACGAGTAAAGGGATGGAGAAAACAGGAGGATCGAAGATGAAGAATTACGCGAAAGTGTTCATTATTGTGCTGGCTCTGATGGCGGCCGCTGCTATGCCGCTGATTGCCGGAGGGCAGCAGGAGGCGCCTCAGGAAGAAGAGGCTGCCGAGGAATCTGCTGAAGCGTATCAGGTCGGGATTGCGAAGTTCGTATCGCATCCGGCTCTTGATGCTATAGAACAAGGAATCATGGACGAGCTCGATGAATTGGGAGTGAATGCGGAGTTTGATCTGCAGAATGCCAATGCTGATATGACAACCGCCGCTTCCATTGCCAACAAATTCAAGGCCGACGAGGTCGATCTCGTCGTGGGTATTGCTACCCCAACCGCCCAGGCTCTGGTAAACACCTTCAAGGATACCCCGGTTATCTATTCGGCGGTAACCGATCCGGTTGATGCCGGTCTGGTCGATTCCTACGATGAAGGCGGCGCCAATGTAACAGGTGCCTCGGATATGACTCCTGTTCGACAGCAGATCGAGTTTCTTGCCGATCTTATTGATCTTGAAACCCTCGGACATGTCTATTCCAGCAGCGAGGCGAATGCAGTGAGATTGGCGGAGCTTGCCAGGGAAGCCTGCGAAGATCTCGGTATCGAGTTTGTCGAGTCGACCGTGCAGAACTCCGCCGAGGTAAAACAGGCTACACAGTCAATCGTCGGACGGGTCGACGGCATCTACGTCAGTAACGACAACACGGTTGTTTCCGCTCTCGGATCTCTCAGCAACACCGCGCGGCAGGCGGGAGTGCCGGTTATGTCGGCCGATCCCTCCTCTGCAGAGACCTACGATGTTCTGGCGGCATGGGGCTTTAACTACTACAAGATGGGACGGGCAACAGGAAAGATCATCAAGGATGTTCTGGAAGGAACGCCTACCTCGGAGATCCCGACCCGCTTTATGACTAGTCAGGAAGACATCGAGCTCCTTCTGAATCTGGATCTGGCCGAAGAGATGGGGATAGAGTTTCCCGAAAAAACCATCGAAAACGCTGCTACCCTGGTAAAAGACGGCGAAGTAATCAAGCAGAACGAATAGCAGTAGTATTGTAAATGATTGAAGGAATATTTGTCGAAGGACTTATATATGGAATCCTGGCCCTGGGGGTGTTTATCACCTTCAGGGTCCTTGATTTCCCCGACCTCACCGTCGACGGATCGTTTCCCCTGGGAGCGGCGGTAGGTGCAATCCTGATAGCGAACGGGGTGGAACCCTGGTTTGCCGTGATTGCTGCCTTCGGTGCCGGGTTGCTGGCCGGGTTCGTCACGGCGGTTATCCATAACCGCCTCCACGTTCCGCACCTTTTGGCAGGGATCCTGACGATGACCATGCTCTATTCGATCAATATTCGGGTGCTCGGCAACCGGGCCAACCTTCCCCTGATCCGGGAGGAAACCATTCTGACCCGGGTCACCGGATTGCTGGAGGGATTCGGCACTCCCGACAGTATTGCCCTGCTGCTGTTTTTTATCGTGCTGGTGATCGGGATCATGCTTCTTCTGGATCTCTTTTTTGTGACCGATCTGGGGTTGACGATCGGAGCCCTCGGCAATAATCAGCAGATGGTCCTCTCTCAGGGGGTAAACCCGGCCCATTTGAAATTGATCGGTGTAGGGCTCTCAAACGGTCTCGTGTCGCTTGCCGGGGCTTTTGCCGCCCAGTACCAGGGTTTTGCGGATGTGAGCCTGGGGCAGGGAATCATCGTTACCGGGTTGGCATCGGTGATGATCGGAGAGTTTCTTCTGCGGTCGAACCGCATCGTTCTACTGACACTGCGGGTGGTGCTCGGAGCAATCGTCTTCAAGGGTATCATGTTTCTCGGGCGTTACTATGGCTACCACATCAACCTCACGCCGAACGATCTCAAACTGATTACCGGTATTCTGATCATTATTTCCCTTATCATCACCACCTTTGGACAAAGAGGAAAGAAGACAGCCAGGGAAAGTGTGATGCGGGCGCTTGAGGGAAGTCTGGGCGGTAAACCGGCCGTTCAGACGGCTTCAACAGGAGGAACCCCTGACGGCGGGGACCGGAGTTCGTCAAAGGACGGCAACAATGCTCAGACTTGATTCTACTACGCAGGTCTTCCACCCCGGAACGGCAAACGAAAACGCCGCCATCAGAGACGTCAGCCTCGATGTGCACGAGGGTGATTTCATCACCATCATCGGGAGCAACGGGGCCGGAAAAACGACTCTCTTCAATCTGATCTCGGGGACCGTTCTTCCGACGGCGGGTACGGTCACCTACCGGGACCGCGACATCAGCCGGGTGCCGGAATACAAGCGGGCATCCTTTATCGGGCGGATTTTCCAGGATCCCATGCTGGGGACGGCTTCCAATATGACCCTCGAGGACAACATGATGATCTCCTACCGGAAGGGCTTCAGGGGGCTCCGGCGGAGCCTGGACAGAAAGATGCGGGCGTATTTCCGAGAGCGTCTTTCCACCCTGGAGATGGGGCTCGAAGACCGGATGCGGGACAATGTGGGACTGCTTTCGGGAGGACAGCGGCAGGCGGTAACCCTATTAATGATGGTGCTCTCTCAGCCGGGGCTCATCCTTCTCGACGAGCACACCGCCGCTCTCGATCCTACGAATGCGGAGATCGTGCTGAACTTGACCATGCGCTTTGTCGAGGAGTATCAACTGACAACCATGATGATCACCCATAACATGGCGCAGGCAATTAAATACGGAAATCGGCTTCTGATGATGGACAACGGAGAGATTATCCTCGATGTATCAGGGAAGGAGAAACAGTCACTGACGGTGGACGAACTGGTTCGGCGTTTTCACGAGATCCGTCACCGGGAGCTCGCCACCGACGAGGTTCTGCTCAGCGAATAGCGGTTGCCGGAAAAGACCTCGATTCACAAGAGCCGGCGGCCCTTCGGCACCTTCCGGTCCAAAGTCTATAGTCAGAACGAAGGCTGGTTTCCTGGCTTTGGGCAAGGGATTCACATCCACCACCGTACCGACGCGGATTTCACTCTCCATCAAGGATTAACTGCTGAACCGTTCGTGATAATAGCGACGGAAATCCTCCCAGTCGATCGGATCGCCGTGACCAGGATATGCCGTCCGGATATCTTCATCGAGCAGACGTTTCCAGCTTTCCTGCAGGGCTTCACTGTCGTCGGCGAACGGGGGGTAGTATCGTCTGCGAATCAGGTGAAACAGGGTGTCCCCGCAAAAAAGGGCCCCGTCTTCGGTGATGATCCCGAGAGAACCCGCCGTGTGACCAGGCAGAAAAACCGCCCGTCCGTTGAAACCGTAGGGGGCAAGATCAGTGTCTTCCTGGATTACGACATCAGGCTTGACAGGAGGGAAGGAGCCCGCCTTCGGAGCAAGGCTCGCAAGTCCGATCATTATCCGCCAGAGAGGTCCTGTGCCCTTCGGCATATCCTTGAACCCTGCCTCCAGGGAGGCTGCTTCGTGTGCATGAACCATAACCGGGGCTCCGCTCAGCCGCTTGATCTCTGCCAAGCTTCCCGTGTGATCGGAGTGTCCGTGGGTGATTACGATGAGTTTGATGTCCCCCGGCTTGGCGTTCAACCGAGAAAGGACGGAAGTTATGTCTTTGATCGATTTTTTCAGTCCGGCATCGACAAGAAGATATCCGGAGGGACTCCCGTAGAGATACATTGATGCTTTCCCGCTGTGGATGGAAACTACCTTGTTCTGTTCCTGTTCCGCCATTTCCCTAACTCCATGTACGCTTTTTCTGCCGCGTTTGTCTGCGCCTCTCAGCCGACTCTGCAGCTTTCGACGATCTCCCGTGCCTTGGTTGACGACTCCCGCTCGGGACGTTTTTCCGCCTCCGCTTCTGTCTTTGCCAGCACCTGGTAGTAGAGCTCCCATGCCTTTTTCTGCCGGGCATATTCGCGGCCGACAAAGTTTTCCCGCTTTTTGTTGAAAAGGGGAAAGAGTTTTTCCGCGGCGAGTTCGAGTACCCGGCGGACCTCCTCTTCCCGCTGCTTCCAGCCGATTTCTGAGTGCAGCCCCTGCACCTCTTTTTCTTCAACCCCGGTATCACCTGTCAGAATCTTTCCGCAATAGATGATCAACCGGAGGAAAATCTGGCTGATCGGCCGGTTGCTTGCAAAACAGCCGGTAAAGGGGTCGATCTCTTCTTTGCAGCGTTCGGTGTCCCAGGGAAGAATGGAGAGGTAGCGGGAGTAGAGCCATGTTCGGACCAGATCTCCCACGAAACGCCCGTGTTCGGCGGACTTGATGGACTCTCCGGCGAAGGCTTCCTTGTCGTGCCTCATAATCAATCCGGGTTTGTGAACATACCGCAGGAAGGGGCCGCCGGTGCTGTCGGTGTCTTCCTTTCCGTCGTAGAGCACCGACAGAATATAGGCCTGGTCCTCCGCCCTCCCGATGAAGGAAGGAGTGAAGGGGCGGTACCGGCGCAGATGGTCTATCAGGATTCCGTTTGTCCCGCCGGTAACGTGGAAGCGCTGAATGCAGCGGGTCTTCCCGTCGAGAGAGGAATCTGTGTAGCGGGTCATCATTTCGGCTTCGGTGCTGACGGCCATAGGAAGCCGTTTACAGAAAACCGCATCCTCTCCCGGCTCCGTTGTCTTTGGAAGGTGCACGTCAGGGGTGAAAAGACCCGTGCCGATATCGCTCTCGTTTACCAGGGCCCCGGCGATCATTCCCAATTCCACCGAATCTCCCCGCTCATCGACACCCCGGGCCCCCCACAGAGGCGAGCTGAAGTGTTCGAGGGCAGATTCTCCGCTTTCTTGTTCCAGTTCCCTTTGAGGAAAAACCTGGTCCAGATCGATTTTGAAGGTGGCCCGCACGGAAGGGTCGATGAAAACCTGCCAGAATGCGGCAACGGCCTTGAGAAATGAATAGTGACGGCCGTATTCGCCGTCAACCCCGAAGACACGTCGAAGATTGTCGGCATCCTGTTCAGCCTCCTGCCGGTCCCCGGCCTCTGCCGAAGGCAGGCGGACAGCGATCACCTCGTCTATGATCCTTCGGCACTCTGTTTCCGTGAAAAGGTAGATATCCAGATGATCGAAAGGACCTCCTCGATCGAGTTCTCCTTTCATGTATTCCTTGGCAATGCTGTGCAGACCCTCGTGGGTTACCGAGAGGCTCAAGAGCACGGTGACCTTTGCCCCTGCATCAACCCGCCCCGTCTCTTTTTCCCGGGCAATTGCCTGGTCCAGTCCCCGCATTCCGTAGACGGCCTCGTTGCTCTCGGTGTCCACGCCGATGTGGATGGGATGGTCGTAATGATAGAGCTGGGGCTCGCCCGCTACCGATCTGAGCTGTTCCTTCAGGCTGTCCGGATAGTCGAGCCCGTCGATCGTATCGATTTCGGCGGGCAGGGTGATAAGAATATTCGATGTGAAAATGAGCTCTGCAGCGGGGTTTTCGAGGGGATTGGGGTTGAGGGAGGTGATGGAAACCGTCCGCCGCCGTCGAAGTTCTTCGATTTTTGCTTCGGGGGCCTCCATCAGGCCGACCCCTTCGGGGAAGAAGACCTTCCAGATGGCCTCTCTGATCTCCGGGGTCCAGGCAGTCCGGCCCCCTTCGGGGATCAAGGATGCTGCCTCTTCGACGGCATCATGAAAGCGGCTGTCATGTTTGTAGAGCTTGTCCAGTTCCATGCGCATCAGCCGGGCGCCCTTGTGCAGGAATTTCCCGCTGACCCCTGCTGCTTTCGGGGGTGTGTCGGTACAGCCCTCGACCCCTTCGGTGGCAAGCTGTTCTGCAAAGGCCCTGAGCATAGCCGCTATGCCGGTTTCCGGGAGGCGGGAAAAGTCGGTGCCTCCGAGGGGGACGGTGCTTGCGAGCGGGACGGTGCCTTCCGGTGTGCCGGAGGCGCGAGCCGACCCGCTGCCGGAAGCCTTTGCCTCCGCACTGCCAATTCCTCTGTCGGGGCAAAGAAGAGCGCGGAATATTCGAGCGAACGAAGCGTTTAAGTGTATGCCTGCCATGGTCTTCAGTTCTCCGGCTGCTGAGGGACCTTGTTGAGCTTGCTGATATCATAGCCCCGGGCCCGGGCCCGAGTAACCAGCATTTCATAGGTTTCCTCGTCCATCTCCGGCTGCCGGCCGAGAATCCAGAGGAAATTCGGTGAAGAACTCCCGATCAAGGCGTATTGGTAATTCTCCGTGTCGAGTTCCAGGATGAGGTAGTCCGACCAGAACCAGAGGAAAAAGCTGACCTGGAGCCAGCCCGGATTATCGGGATCGGGTACCCGTGCCCGCCCTTTGATAGCCTTTTTCTTTCCTTCGAAACTATCGGTGTATCCCTCGTTGACAACCCGGAGTTTTCCGTCGGACCGGAGGGTGTAGGTAGCCGTTACCCCAACCAGTTGCTTCTCGAAGAAGTGCGGATATCTGGCGATCTCGTACCATGTTCCTGTGAACCGCTCGAGATCGACCTCTTCTACTGTATCGAGTTTCATGGTTTTTCCTTCGAAATTTGATCTTTCTTCCGTTGAACTGCAGGAGGTCGAAACGAGTCCTGCTGCAAGCAAGATGACGAGGACAGAAATGCTGATTAATACCGGATATTTGTTCGTTTTTCCATTCATAGTATTTTCATACTATTCTCTTTTTATCGCCCGTGCAATGTTTTAGAATAGGCTGAAAAAGGGAGGCCTGTTTGAAAATCGACGGGAAGAGCATTCGTCTGCCCTTCGTCTTCCTCGGAATCTTTCTGGGTTTCGGACTCTGGCGTTTTCTGGCTACCGGAGCTGCCTTCTACCTGCTCAACTTCGGATATTTGGGAACGGCAATCTCTTTGGGAATTTTCCTCGGCAACATTCTTCCCCGCCGGTTGAAGCCCTGGGGGCGGCGGGTCTCGCTTGTGATGGTCGGCTCGTACCTGCTCGGCTACGTCGGTTTTCGCCTGCATGAAAACCTGCAGATCGAGGGTTTCTGGTTCTATCTCTGGATGGGGGTGTTTGCCGGCGCCGCTCTCCATTATTTTCTTGCGAAAATCGCCGGACCCTTCTTTTTCGGACGCGGCTGGTGCGGTTGGGCCTGCTGGACGGCCATGTTCACCGACCTTTTGCCCTGGAAAAAACCCCGCTTCGGGCGGGTACGGAAACTGGGAATCCTTCGGTATCTGCATTTTAGCGCTTCTCTCGGATTGGTTTTCTGGGTGATCTTTGGAAACGATGGCGGGATGGCGATTCCGCGGGGGCAAAGCGAGCTTTTGTGGCTTGGTGCGGGAAATGCGGCATATTATACAGCCGCCTTTGTTGCAGCAGCTGTTTTGAAGGACAATCGTGCCTTTTGCAAATATCTTTGCCCTGTTACCGTATTTCTCAAGGCGGGTACGAAACTGTCTCTGCTCAAGATTGCAATCGATAAACACAGCTGTGTCGACTGCGGGGTGTGTGAAGAGAACTGCCCTATGGATATCGCGCTGACTGCTTACAAGGATTCAGGACGAATCGGATCGACTGAGTGTATATTCTGTACGACCTGTGTAGATCTTTGCCCGGCCCGGGCGCTGAAGCCTTCTTTTGGTTTTAGCCCCCCGGCCCGGGAGTATCTGATGTACCGTGACAGGAATGGTGAAAGACGGGTGAAGCCCGGTCGGGTGTAATCGACCCCGACTTGTTTCCGGCTGAGTACGGCCTGCTGCGGCCCGCCCCGGCCGAGAGCGAGGAAGCTCGGTCGGTAAAACCCGGCCCGTCCCGGCCGAGCCGTATGAAAGCTATAAGCAAAAGGAGAGACGAATGGAAAAGGTCCTTACATTGAACAACGAAATCGAAGCACAGCTGCTTTCCAGCCTGCTCAAGGAGGCGGGTGTGCCTCACTACATGCACTCCTACCACGACTCGGCCTACGACGGGATCTTCCAGGTGCAATTCGGATGGGGGCATGTCGAATCCGAGCCCGAGTATGCCGAAGAGATCAAGGATATCTACAATTCCATGAAAAACACCGGCAGCGCAGAGGAAGGGCCTGAACCGGAGTAGATGAAATGTGGTTCAAGATACGGCGTCTCCACGATCGGGGGCAGTAAAAAAGAGTTTGACAGCTGTCTTCGGTGGTGCTCTAATTAAGTAAAAGGGGGACGCCCATGTCCTTTGCACACTGGAATCTAAGGCAACTGTTTCCTTTATGTGCTTTTCTCCTTGGGGTCTTGCTCCTATCTGCGTGCGGAAGCATGCCTGCTCCTGAAAATCCTCGCCAAAGTCTCTTTATTTTTTACTTAGAATCCGGCATTGCAGAAAACCGGGAATCAACCGAGATCTCGGGACTCACTCTCGAAGGGGGAGACGGCTCCACGATAGAGATCGAGGGATCCCTCTCCGGCGATGACGACGGTAAAGCAGTGTACCTCGATCTTTCAGCCGGTCCCTACACCCTCCGCGGCCTGCAAGGGCCGCCGGTAAGCTTCGATCTGCCTGCAGAGTCGGTTTTTCTTTTCCAGAAAAAGGCCGTTCCCGGCAGGGACGGGCCCGTGCTCCGGGATCTCAAGCCGGAAGACCGCAAGTGGGTTTCCGAAGACTGCGCCGACATCATCGAGTTTACCAAGTGGTACGGGCGGAGTTTTGTGGGGTTCGGTCCGTTTACCCCGCGCTATACCCTGCAAAAGGCCCGCTACGAGTACCGAATCGAGAGTACTCCGGCCGGGGCCGACGTAATCATCGATGATCAGAATTGGGGTTCCACCCCGCTTACCGCAGAGCTGGAGACAGGAAAGCATCTGCTGCGCCTCGAAAAGGCCGGTTTTGCTCCGGTACAGACATTTGTCGATGTAGAGGGAGCAGGAAAGCTCACCCTGGAGCTGAGCCGAATCGAAGGGCTTGAATCAGCCGAAGAGGAGACGGACCAGGCTTTTTCCCAGGACCGGTATACCCTTTTGGTAACACCCTTCGCTAATACCGGAGATGAATCCCAGGACAACCTGGAAACGGTGTTTTCCGACGGAATCGCCTCGGGCCTCTACAAACGGGAGAATATCCGGGTGCTGCGGCTCGAAAGGGGCGAACTCAAGAACGAAGGGGAGGCATCGGCATTCGGCAAGGTTGGTCTCGATTTATCTCTCGCTTCGGCGAAGGGGGCCGAGCTCCTCGTTTCCGGGGCGTACAACGCCGATGAAGAGCTCTTTGTCCATGCCGCCCTCTACGATGTCCGGACCGGGCAGGTCAAAACCAGCACCATGTACACCGGCGAGGCGGGACTTGCCATGTTCGACTCCATCGACGAGATGACCGAAGAGTTCCTCGAGAATGTCGACCGGGTCCTGCCGGCGGTCGGAAGGGAGGTAATCGAGCAGGAACAGACGGTGAGTCAGGAGGTGATAAGCTACCAGAAAAAACTGACCGTCAAGCAGATTGCGGCGAACCGGAACGCACGACGCCATGCATTGAGTGTTTCAGTGAACTACAGCGGCAGTTTCGACACCGTGTATGCCCAGTCCGGCGACCCTGAGGACGAGATGAGCAGGGGCGATGTTTCGCTCGGGGCTTCTCTTTTATACGACTATCACATCTTCGATCCCATGCAATTAACTGCTCTGTTTCTCGTGAGGTTTCAGGAGTTCAATGGTGATTCGCCGGTTGAACTCGAGGACACGGGCACGAACGACTATCTCCTGGCCGTCGGACCCCGGATCTCGTTCCCCGGCAGGTCCGTTGATGTGTACATGGGAATGATGGCCCACGGCACATATGGAGATGCCTTCGATTTCTACGAGTGGGATATTACCTCGGTTATCAAGCGGGGTCCCTATATCTCCGCCGGTCTGACCCTCGATACGGGAATGAGGACCTATTTCCAGGAGCGTTTTTCCGATGTACCGTGGTTTATGGATTTCGGGATGGCCTTTGATCCGATCTCGGTGCAATTCGACATCGGCGGCAACGAACCGATCGATTATATTTTTATGACCGGTAAATTCTACGCCGGATTCGGAAGGAGATTCTGATGAAACGGCTCACTACTGTACTGTTTTGTATCGGTTTCGCCGCCGCCTCCCTCCTCTTGCCGATTGATCTCTATGCGCAAACGGAAAATGCTGAAGGAGCATCGGGATCCGGAGCGGCAAAAATTCCCCGGCGTGTTCTGGTTCAATATACCCCTTCACCGGATGCTGCAGTGGAGGATGAGGAATATCTTGCCTGGGTCCCCGAGTTCGTGTACACCGCCGTTTCCTCTCGCCGGCCGGTGGTTCGGGTTCAGGAACAGGAGCGAGCTCACAACCGCCTGCAGGTGAATGTCGATGGAGGCTCTGAAGTATATAGTCTCGAACTCCTGCTGGAAGAAAAGCAAGAAGAACAATGGATAGAACGGTTCCGGGACTCCACTGAATTCAGGGGGGACCGGGAAGATCTACGCCGCTTTATCGAGGACTGTGCCGATACCATGTCGCAGCACCTCCCCCTGGTGGAACCGGAAATCCGGATCAATGTTCGGGTGCAGGACGAGGGGGTGCGAAGAATGGTTGAACAGGTGGATTTTGCCGACAGGCTGGACACCCCCTTCGAGCTCACGGCTTGGGCAGTCAATTTAACTACCGACTTTTCCTATGATGTCGGTGTATACCGTTTTAATGTTGTTCCCCTCACCCTGGATGCCGCATGGTTTCCCGGGCGGGAACACGGTCTGGTGGCCCAAATGTTCCTGGACTATGTGGACCTCTTCGGGGACGGGGCCGGGGATTTTGCTGTACTTCCCGGTTTGGGCTACCGCTTCCGCCTCCTGGACCGGATTTCGGCCGCCTTTTCCATAGGTCTCTCGGCAGGCGCCGGAATCGGTGAACAGGTGCAGTTTATGAGCCTGTTCTGGGTGTACCCCTCGGTTACCTGGAATATCACCGAGCGGCTCGGCCTTTCCTACCGATTTGCCAGCTATGTTGACCCGGTGCTTTTGGTCGGGGAAGGAGACGGCCCTCAGACGGACTATGATGGTTTTTTCCTTCAGTACGTTTCTATAGGCTTTGTGTGGCGGCTCGGACAGCCGCGGCAATAGGGAGAGTGCCATGTCTTTTCGCCTCAGAAACTGGAGCCGCCTGTTTCCCGCCGTTCTCGTGGTTTCCTGGATTCTGTTCCTTGCAGCCTGCGGAAGCATGCCCGCACCCGATACTGATCAGGATAGCCTGTTTATCCTCTTCATTGATGCCGCCGCCGCCCGGGCTGCCGAGGCCGAAAGCGAAGGGCCCGGGACGGTTTCCGGCCTTATATTGGAAGAAGCGGGAGGGGAGAGATTCGAGCTCGATACTGCTGTACCCGCCGGTTCCGGAAAAAAGGCGCTGTATCTGAACCTTGATGCCGGCAGCTATACCCTTCGAGGCCAGGCCGGGCCGCCGGTACGCTTTGATCTGCCGCCTGGATCGGTGTTCCTTTTTCAGAAAAAGGTTGTTCCCGGAAGGAACGATCCCGGGCTGCGTGATCTTCGGCCGGAAGACAAAAAGTGGGTTTCCGCCGACTGCAGTGACTTTATCGAGTTCACCAGCTGGTACGGGCGAAACTTCGTCGGCTTTGGCCCTTTTACCCCTCGCTACACCCTGCAGGAGACACGCTACGAGTATCGGATCGAAAGCACTCCGGCCGGTGCAAACGTAATTATCGACGATCAAAGCTGGGGAACCACCCCCCTCACTGCAGAGCTGGAGACAGGAAAGCATCTGCTGCGCTTGGAAATGGCTGGATTCGCTGCGGTGCAGACCTTTATCGATGTGGAAGGAGCGGGAAAGCTCAGCCTGGAGCTTGAGAAAAAGGAGGCAGCGACCGCAACTGAACGGGAAGATGCTGCCTCCGGCATAGATCGCTATACGCTGCTGGTAACGCCCTTCGGCAACACCGGCGAAGCTGCCCGGGACAATCTGCGAACGGTTTTTTCCGACGGAATCGCCTCCGGCTTGTACAAACGGGAAAATCTCCAAGTCCTCCGGCTCGAAGCGGAAGAACGCCGGCAGCTTCCGGTACATCCGGCTGAACCCGGTTTCTCTCTTGCTTCGGCCAAAGGGGCGGAGCTCCTCGTATCCGGTTCCTACAATGCAGACGAGAAACTCTTTGTTCATGCAGCTCTCTACGACGTTCGAACCGGGCAGGTAAAAACCAGCACCATGTACACCGGTGAGGCGGGGCTTGCCATGTTTGACTCGATCGACGAGATGACAAGCGGTTTCCTGGAGAACGTGGACCGGGTGCTTCCTGCAGTAGGCAGGGAGGTGATCGAACAGGAACAGACCGTGAGTCAGGAAGTGGTAAGCTATCAGAAAAAGCTCACGATTAAACAGATCGCGGCCAACCGGAATTCGCGGCGTCATTCTCTGAGCGTCTTTGCGGAATACGGGGGCACCATGGACAATGTCTACAACCAGGCGGGTGAAGTGGACGGCGGCCGGGCTCATTTCGGCTATGGGCCTGTGCTCAATTATGACTACCACCTTTTCGATCCCCTTCAGCTCGCTGCCGGGTTTTCAGTAATCTTTTACGAGGCCGAAATAGATTCTCCAGTAGCCATCGATGACCTGAGCACCAACGACTACACCCTCTTTCTCGGTCCCAAGGTCTCTTTTCCGGGAAAATCGATCGATGTCTATCTTTCCCTGCTTGCTCACGGCAGGTATTCCGACGCCTTCGACTTTTACGATGAAGGGCTTGCTTCGGTCATTGAGCGCGGACCCTACGTTGCTGCAGGAATGAGCCTTGATACGGGGATTCGAATCTATTTTCAGCAGCGGTTTTCCGATGTGCCCTGGTTCATGGATTTCGGGATGACCTTCGATCCGTTTTCAGTACAGTTCGATGTTGGACCACCTGACGATGCCGGCGGCAGTGCACCGGTAGATTTTGTCAACTGGGGCGGTAAGATGCATCTGGGTTTTGGAAGGAGACTCTGATGAAGCATCTTACTATGAATGTACCGGCGATCCGTTTTTTTATTGCCTTCATTTCTATCGCTTTTCTTTTTGTTTTCTTTCAAGCCGCGCCGATAGGGGCCCAGGAGAGCGCAGCCGGCGGGACCGGAACGGCCAATGGAGCCGAAAAAAGTGACACCCAAAAGAGTGCAGCCGGCGGGACCGCCGAATCGGAAAGAATCCCTCGCCGTCTTCTGCTTATCTATTCAGCCTCCGGACCGGTTGCGCCGGATGACGAGACATTTCTGTCTTCATTGGATGAATATGTGTTTACCACGCTTTCTTCCCGGCAGCCGGTAGTCAGGGTGGAAAACCCTGAACGGGCACATAACCGCTTGTCGGTTCATGTAGCAGGCGGGACCGATACATATACCGTCGAGGTGGTTCTCGAAGAAAAACAGCGGCAAAGCGGGGCTGAGGCCGGGGCTGAGATGTGGAGCGAGCGTTTTGTAGATGAAACGGAATTTCGGGGTGATCAGGAGGCCCTGCAGCGCTTCATCGAGTCGACGGCAGAGGAAATGTCCGAATACCTCGGTATGGTGAAGCCGGAGATCCGCATCAACGTCCGGGTCAAAGATGAGGGAACCCGAAGGATGGTCGAGGAGATTGATTTTGCCGACAGACTGAACACTCCCTTCGAGCTCACTGCCTGGTTATTTCATATGACCTCGGATTTTACTTTCGGGGATGGCATGGAAATTGGGTATCGGTTCAACGTGCTGCCCGTTAGTCTCGATGCCGCCTGGTTTCCTTCCCGGGAGCACGGTTTGGTCGGCACTCTGTTTTACGATTATCTCGATGCTACCGGAGACGGGCTGGAGAATTCCGTGATTGTACCGGGGCTCGGCTACCGGTTTCGCCTGCTCGACCGTATATCGGCATCATTCAGCATCGGCTATTCCGCCGGAGCGGCCCTCGGCGAGCAGATGAGGTTTATGAATTTTTTCTGGATGTTTCCGGCGGTGACCTGGAACATCACCGAGCAGCTCGGGCTTGCCTACCGGCTTGGTTTTTATGTCGATCCGGTGCTCATGCTTCCTGATATAGGAAATTATGAACCGGCGGCAGCCGATTCCATGCTCATTCAGTACGTTTCCCTGGGTTTCGTTTATCATCTGGGAGAGCCACGGAATTAACTTGTGGTATCAGCCTTGTTTCTGATTATCGTCTGTTTCCAGCTTAGGCGCCGGGCTCAGATTCCCAGGTACGCCCTGCGCACCTCGTCGCTTTTCATCAGGTTTTCGCAGGTGTCGGCCATGGCGATGGTTCCGGTCTCCATGACGTATCCTCGGTCGGCTACCTTGAGTGCCATGTTGGCGTTCTGTTCGACCAGGAGGATGGTGGTTCCGCTCTCTTTGTTGAACTTCCCGATGATTTCGAAGATCTTCTGGACGATGATCGGTGCCAGGCCGAGGGAGGGCTCGTCCAGCAAGAGCAGCTTTGGCCGGGCCATGATTGCCCGGGAAATGGCGAGCATCTGCTGCTCGCCTCCGGAGAGGGTGCCCCCCTGCTGGTTTTTCCGTTCTGCGAGTATGGGGAACATGGAGTAAATATATTCGAAGTCTTCCCTGATACCCTCGGGGTCTTTCCGGAGAAAAGCCCCCATATCGAGGTTCTCCTGTACGGTCAGATAAGGGAAGATCCGTCTGCCCTCGGGTACCTGGATGATTCCCTTGGAAACAATCGAATCCGGTTCTATCCCCATCAGGGATTCGTCCCGGAAGATAATCTGACCCGATCTCGGGGGGACGATGCCGCTGATGGACATGAGGGTAGTGGTTTTTCCGGCGCCGTTGGCGCCGATTACGGTGATGATCTCCCCCTCGTTTATCTCGAAGCTAATCCCTTTGAGCGCCTGGATATTCCCGTAATAGGTCTGCAGGTTGTCTACTTTAAGCATCTACTTCTTCCCCCAAATAGGCCTTGATCACTTCCGGGTGGTGTTTGATCTCCTCCGGGGTTCCCTGGGCGATCAATTTACCGTAATCCATCACATAGATTCGTTCGGACAAACTCATGACCAGGTTCATGTCGTGTTCGATCAGAAGAATGGTAATCTTCTCGGTATCCCGGATCTTGACGATGAGGTTGTCCAGTTCCCGCGTCTCCTGGGGATTCATTCCTGCAGCCGGCTCGTCCAGAAGCAGCAGGAAGGGTTCTGTTGCCATAGCCCTGGCGATCTCGAGGCGCCGCTGAGCACCGTAGGGAAGGTTTTTTGCCAGTTCGTTGACGTGCTGTTCCAGGTGCAGCTTCTTGAGGTATTCGTAGCTCTCGTAGATAACCCGTTCCTCTTCTTCTTTGGTTGCCTTATTCCGCAAGACGGCTCCCAGGATTCCGGCTTTCATCCGGGTATGGCGGCCGATCATTACGTTCTCGAGAACCGTCAGATTCTGAAAGAGGCGGATGTTCTGAAATGTTCTGGCCAGACCGTAGTTTGTGACCACGTTCGGTCGTTTGCCCTGGATTTCTTTTTCCTGGCCGTCCGGCATTGTGATTACTATGGTGCCGAGGCTCGGTTTGAGCATCCCGGTGACACAGTTGAAGAAGGTTGTTTTGCCGGCCCCATTCGGACCGATGAGGGCGACGATTTCTCCCTCGCAGACCTTGAGGTTCATCGCATCAACGGCGCGCAGCCCGCCGAAGTCCATGGTCAGGGCCCTGGTGTCGAGTATGCAGTTTGATTCACTCATTACCTGCCTCCTCTTGGGGAAAGGTGTAGACCTTGCGTTTTGCAGGAACAAGACCGCCGGGACGGAAGACCATCATGGCAACCAGCAGGAATCCGAACAGCAGCATCCGAAACTCGGAAAAGGCGCGCAGGTATTCGGGCAGAAGTATCATGATCAGGGCGGCAATGATGATTCCGATAATCGAGCCCATTCCCCCCAGAACCACGATTGAGAGCACCATGACCGATTCCCAGATCGTAAAGCTGGCCGGATTGATAAAGGTCGTCTTGCTCGCAAATACAACACCGGCCATCCCCGCCCAGACCGCCCCGAGAGAGAAGGCGGTGAGCTTGTTTTTCCTGATATCGATACCCATGGCCCGTGAGGCCACCTCGTCTTCCCGCATGGCCACCCACGCACGTCCGAGTCGGGAATTCTCCAATCGGATCATGAGAAAAATGGTAAAAACCACCAGGCCGATCATGATGAAGTAGATGAAGGTAGTCACCTGAGGCAGGGAAAAATCTATACCGAACAGTCCCGGTCGTGGAATATTGGCAATACCGCTCGGGCCGAAGGAAAAGTCGTTCCAGTTTTCCAAAATAATTCGAACAATTTCTCCGAATCCGAGGGTAACGATAGCCAGGTAATCTCCCCGCAGGCGCAAGACCGGGATAGCAAGCAGTATCCCGAAGATAGCGCTCAGCCCGGCTCCGATGGGCAGGGCCAGCCAGAAGCTTACACCGAAGTGGTAGTTGAGCAGGGCGTAGCTGTAGGCTCCCACGGCGTAAAAGGCAATGTATCCCAGGTGCAGCATTCCCCCCAGCCCGATAACGATATTCAGGCCGAGGCCGAGGATGATGTAATTCAGTGCAGTGATCATGATGTTGGTCTGATACATACTGCTGATGAAGGGAAAAACGATTACCATGACCGCCAGGATGATAATGGTGGGGGTCCTCACCTGTTTTCGCTCCATGAGTATGGCGGTGAGATTGAAGCGTTTCCGTTCGGATTCGGCCTTGCGGGGCCGAGGGCCCATTTCCCGGCGGGCGAGCAGGTAGCGCCATCCCCAGGAACCGAAAAATATAAGAAGGCCTACAAAAACCATCCGGTTCCAGTGCCATTCCACGGTGTTCTCGATGGTATTCACCTTGATTACCATGATCGGCAGGGTGAGAATCATGAACCATACGGCGGTAAACAGCGACTTCTTTAACTCTTTGAAAGAAAGAAAACTGGTTGGTTTGATTTCCGTGCTTACATTGCTCATAATGCTACACCTTATCTCCGGCCGAGGTCTTTCCCAGAATTCCCGACGGCTTGAAAATGAGTATTGCTATCAGAAAGATAAAGGCAAAGACGTCCTCATAGTCGGAAGAGATATATCCGGTTCCGAAGCTCTCTGTCCATCCGAGGACGAGGCTTCCGAGCACCGCTCCCGGAATGCTTCCGATTCCCCCGAGAACTGCTGCAACGAAGGCCTTGATACCGGCGATGAAGCCGATGTAGTAATTGATCTGACCGGTGTGTGAGCTGATCAAAACCCCGCCGAGGGCAGCAGTGGCTGATCCCACAACGAAGGTAAAGGAGATAACCTTGTTGATGTTGATGCCCGAGAGCATCGCCATGGTTTTATCTTGACTGGTGGCCCGCATTGCCTTGCCGATTTTCGTGAACTTGATCAGGAACGTCAGGATAATCATTACTCCCGCCGTTGTTACCAGAATCGTGAACTGGGAGCTGTTCATGAGACTTTCGGCTTGTTCGAGTCGGGCTATCTTCGGCAGGAGGTTCGGAAAGGGCAGAAAATCCGGGGTCTGGGCCAGCAGCACGTAGTTTTGAAGAAACATTGACATGCCGATAGCCGAGATCAGCGCCGACAGGCGCGGGGCCCGCCTCAGAGGTTTGTAGGCCAGTTTTTCCATTGTAAAACCGTAACCGGTGGAAAAAACCATAGCTACGACAATAGCGATCAAAATAATGGCAATTCCGTTCATGCCGGTAAAGGTAAGTACACCGATCACGATAAGAGCGGTAAAAGCGCCTATCATGTATATCTCGCCGTGGGCAAAATTAATCAGCTGGATAATGCCGTACACCATGGTATAGCCCAGGGCGAGCAGGGCATAGATGCTGCCCCTTGTCAGGCCGCCGAGTAAGAGTTCGAAAAAATAGGTGAGATCCATGGGGGACTTGGCTCCTTAGAGAATACCGGTGGGAAACCTGCCTGCCGAGGCCGTGCCCTTATCGTTTGTCTTGCGATCAGGCATAGGGCCGGGCAAACAAGTTTCCGCCGATACGAATCCGTTCGAAGGAACGGGGTTTATTTCACTTCTACGTATTTCCCGTCCTGCACCTGGAACATGGAGAATCCGACACCGATTGCATCACCCTTTTCGTCGAAGCTGATTTCCCCGAGGGGAGTCTCGACGAAATTGTTGCGGAGTGCGGTGGTTACTGCATCGTAATCGGTGGAGCCCGCCTGTTCGATACCGTTTAGGATGGCTTGTGCTGCGGCATAAGCGTTCAGGTAGAAGGGGCCCGGGTCTTCACCGTAGGCTTCCTGGTGTTCCTGGATTGCCTGCTGAGCCATGGGGCTCTTGGATGTGTCGATAGGGCCGGTGGCGTAGACGCCCTCGGCAAAATCGCCGGCAACCTTGATGAAGGTCTCGTCCTTTACCCCGTCGTCGGAGATGAAGGTGATGTCCATGTTTTTCTTCTTGATCTGCTGGATGAGCTTGGAAGCCTCGGGGTGGTACCCGCCGTAGATTACCGCTTCAGCATCGGAGTTGCCGAGCTTGTTGATAACCGCTGAATAGTCGACGGCTCCAGGAGTAATTCCTTCATATAGAACCACCTCTACCCCCGATTCCTCTTCGAGAAACTGCTTGGCGAATTCGGCAAGACCCTTCCCGTAGTCTCCCTTGTCGTGGAGCACGGCAATCTTTGAAAGACCGAGGTTGTCCACGGCAAAATCAACCTGTAGTCGGGCCTGGGCATCATCGGATGCGATGGTCCGGAAGAAATTGGGATACTCGCCGCTTTGGGTGAGGGGCGGGTTGGTAGCAGAGGGAGACATGACCGGAATGCCCGAATCTTTGTAGATTCCCAGGGCGGCCTTGGTGGCTCCGGAGCAGATGTGTCCCAGTACGAAAACGACCTCTTCACCGACAAGCTTGGCTGCGGTATTCGCTGCCACCTCGGGCTTGCACTGGTCGTCTTCGATAACCAGTTCGATCTCTCGCCCGAGGACTCCGCCCTTTTCGTTGGCATTCTCCGCTACCAGCTCTGCAGCGTTCACGGTAGGCAGCCCGTAGGATGCGAGGTCTCCCGAGTGGGCTCCGGCAACGCCGATCTTAATCGGTCCTTTGGCTTCGCCCTCCTGACTGCCTCCGGCAAAGACGAAGGCGCCTGCAATCAGAAAAATCACGGCGATCATGAGAGCGCCTCTGAGTGACTTTTTCATAGTTCCTCCTTATTATGGATAATACAAGATAGTGATTATATGATACTGATACCAGTCAATCAAGTCATAGTTTGCCTCGATGCCGAGAAAGCGTAATAAAAGGAATTTTGCTTGAAAAAAGGTCAAAGCGGTTATAAGCTGGTTTTACTAGATCGCAATTCAGCAGATCGCAAGGTAATGGGTAGACATGGGGAATAGCGGCGATAATCTCTTTGGTAAGAAGGTGGGAAAAACCCGCGTTGTCCCGCTTGTGCTGAAGATTATCGTTATCTTCGTGATCTTTCTCCTGGTATCAAATTTTGCTACGAATTATGTCACCCTGGTCCTTGCCCGCGGTGAACTGGTAAAGCTCATGAACAAGATCCTGGTAAAGGATCTAAAAGAGCTCTACGTTTACTGTTCCAATCAGCATCAGATATATGAATACAATCCCGATCTGGAGGGAGCACAAGAAAGTATTTCCGAAGCCGCCGGAAGGGAGCTCCCCCGTTCATTCTCCCTGGCTTTGGGAGTGAAACCGGAGGGGGGTCTCTTTTTTCATGCCGCCAATGGGAAGTGGTTCCGGGAAGCGGGAGTGAACCGGTTTTCCGATACCGATGCCCTCGAGCAAATGAAGGAAAGCCGGCGGGAGGGATCAACGGAAGGAACGGTGAACTTTACCCTGGCCGGTCATAAATTTTTCGGTATGTACAAGTATCAGCCGCAGTGGGAAATGTATCTGATCAGGGCTGAAGAGACCGAGGAGTTCAATGCCGAGTCATGGGCGATCTTCCGGCAAACCACCTACATCATCATCGGTATAGCCCTTTTCGGGGCGGTGGTCGGAATTTTTTTGATTCGCTATATCCTGCGTTTCCTGAAAACGATGACCAACGGGATCATGCAGATGATGGATAGTCAGCGGCTTGATCTTCTGGACCTGGAGGGAGCTCCCAATGATGATGTTACCTATCTCGGGGCCTCGTTCAATGCTCTTTCGAGTACCATCGATAATCTGCTTTCTATTTTCAAAAAGTTCGTAGCCCAGGATGTAGCCCGGAAGGCCTACGAAGAGCGGGAGGTCCGCCTGGAGGGGCAGCAGGAAGAACTCACGATCTTCTTTTCAGATATCAAAGGCTTTACCTACATGACCGAGACGCTCGGAACCGACATTATCAAGCTTTTAAACCTGCATTACGACAAGGCGATCTACCATATCCACAAGCACGGCGGGGTTATCGGTTCGATCATCGGAGATGCTTTGTTGGCCGTTTACGGGGTGAGCGGAGCCGCTTTGGAGGGGAATAAATCAGTTCATGCCATTGAATCGGCCTATCTTGTGCACCAGGTCGCTTCCGAACTTAGACAGGAGATGAGCATTCGCCGTGAGGAGATCATTGAAAAACGCGGCAGCCTGACCGAAGAGGAAGAACGGATCTACCAGGCGGTACTGATTGATGTAGGTGTCGGTATTGACGGGGGGACAGTGTTTTACGGGAATATCGGTTCCGATCTGCGGATGACCAATACTGTTATCGGGGACAATGTGAATTCCGCTTCCCGCCTCGAGGGGCTGACCCGGGTCTACAAGGTCCCGGTCGTTTGTTCGGATTATATCAAGGAGGATGTTGAGAGAGATACCGACGATTTCTATTTTCTCGAGATAGACATGGTCCAGGTAAAAGGGAAGACCGAGGGTATGAAGGTTTACTGGCCGATTCCCGTCGAACGTCTCGATGATGATTTCAAAGCGGATGTCGAGCGCTTCTCCCGGGGGCTGAGGGCCTATTATGAAGGGGATTGGAAGCAGGCCTATGCGGACTTTTCCGCGGTGAATCTCGCAGTTGCCGAGATCTTTGCAGAAAGGACGCAGCCGCAAAAGGCCCCGGATGATTGGAATGGAATATGGACAATGAAGACAAAGTAAGGGATCTGAGCGTCCGCGGGAAAAACATCTTTCTCAAAGATGTCATTCAGGAGATGAGCCATCGCAGGCAGCTCTATAATCTCGAGGATGAGTACGAAAAGACCCGGAAAAACAAGAGTGTTCTTGTGCCGGTCATTATTGCAGCTTTCATTGCGATTGTTGCCCTCGGTGCCGTGCTGCTTACCAACCGCATTCAGGCACAAGCCGGTCAGGTCAACGTAAGTATCAGCGGGTTCGAGGAGGTGAATCTCCGCGAAATTCTCGATACAGCAAAACGCTACGAAAACGAACTGCAGCAGGCCGAGCGCGAATTAGAGGCCATTGTCAACGAACGGGACGAACGAATAGAGACCGTGAAAAGTGAAATCGAGCGCCGGATAGAGATCGTGAATAATCAGGAGCTCAGTGCCGCAGTCCGAACCTCCAGGATAAACGAAATCAAACAGGAAAGAGCGGCGAAGATAGAAGAAATCGAAGCCTCCTTTGCCGGTCGTATCGACGAGCAAGAGGAAAAAATCGAGGACATCGAGGAACGTATCGCCGAATACGACAGCAGGCAGCTCGAGCAGGCCCGCCGGCAGGAACAGGTTATTAATAATCAACAGCGCCTTTTCGATATAGAGATGGAAAAGACGGTAAACTATTACGAGAGCCGGCTTTCCGAGCTCGAGGCCAATCACCGCCGGCAAATAAACGAAATAAAATCTCACAACGAAGAACTCGTTTCCCTGTTGAAGGAGAACCACCGACGGGAGTTGAATCGGCAATTCATGCGGTACAATCCGAATTTCAAAGACCCCCAGCTCCGCCGGATACTTCAGAGTAATGCCGGGTCCGACAGGAGCGAAACAGCTCTGCTTCGGGAATACCGGCAGGTACTCGACACAGAGGGTGTGATCAGCCGAGGTGGAATCGAAGATCTGCATGAGACCTCGCGCAATCTGTTTTTGATTGTTTCGCGGCTCCAAAAGATTCCCTACCGGAATTCGGTGGACCTGTCGATCGACCGGATAGAAGCCATGCAGGAAGAAATGCTCGGTGAGTATGAAATGCTCCGGGATGAGCTCTCCCGGCTTCTCGAAGAGAAAAACCTCCTCATTGAAAAGCAGCGTGCGGCCCTTGATCGGTTTCGCTATGCAGTGGAGGATTTGACCCTCCGAAACAGCGAGAACGGATATATTATCGACCCCAGGGATTCCGAGCGGATCGTACTCTATGTGAACTCGATTAATCCCCTCGAAGAGGGTGATACGGCCTATGTGTTCCGCAGAGACGATGAATTGCTCGGGACCGTTACTGTCTATAAAGAAGACAACAGATGGTTCGCCCGGCTCAATTCTCTTGCCGGGGAGGAGGCCTCCATACAGCCTTTTGACAAGATCTTGTTGGATATTCAGTAGGAGAGATCCATATGGTACGATCGAAAATCCTGGTTGTCTTTGCATTGCTGACCATACCTGTTTTCCTGGCTGCTGGAGACCGGGGATACCGTCTTTCAGAGCCCGTCTTCGAAGACGGATATTATGTGTATGCTGTGGAGAACACAATGGGAATCGAGACAAAGGTCTCTTCTCCCGCTCGGATAGGCGCCCGCGAGCAAGCCATTATGGAAGAGCTCTACAACGAGTTCTCTGCCTGGAACAATCTGCGGGCGCAATCGGTCCGTCTTCGCTTTGAAAATGAACGGGCCTACCTGGTCATCGTTCCTTCCAAGCTGATCTGTGAGGGAAAGGACATGGCCGGCTACCTTCCCTCGGGTATGCAGTTCTCCTATATTTCCGGTTACCTGGAATACAATTTCCGGATGCTGGTGGACAACCTTTTTCTTCGTTTTTTCGGACGATTTGTCGACCGTGAACAGTTCTGTGCTGAAATGGCGGAAGCCGTTGCAAATCCCTTTGCTTACATTCAGGCCAACGATCCTGCCTACGCTATGCGGAAGCTTGTAAGTGTGGAAAAGGAGCTGGACAAACTGCAGACCGAAGCAGCAGAGAATTCCGGTTCGGTCGAGGAGCTTCGCTCGAGCCTGAAAGAACTATCAGCCCGGCACCGCCGGCTCCGAGAGGAGCACGAGAAGCTCCTCTCGGACTATCGGGATCTGCTCTATTCAGTGATGGTGCTTCATAATACCGGCTGGTTCAGGGGCCCGACTCCCTTCGACAGAGAGGGGCTCAAGCGGGTCGTAGAACTGAAAGAACGAAATCCTTCCTGGAATGCTGAAGAGATTGCTCCGATAATCAAGGATGAAGGCTTTGAACTCTCGAATCAGGAGATCAAACTGATCCTGAAGGTCTACTTCCAAGAATTCTGACCGACAGTGCAATCTTGCGTTTTCCCTCAAATGATAGTAGGGTTTTTTTAGCAATATTATGAAAAAGTTTCGTGGAAATGCCCTAATCTATTGTGCCGTCCTCGCGGCCTTTCTCCTATTAACAGGTTGTTTCGGACAACCGGAAGACCGGAGCTCCCTCGAGCTCGGTCGATATGAGATTGGATCCGGAGAAACACAGGAAAGCCGGCGTATCCGTGCACTCTGGGAGTACTATCCCGGTGAACTGCTGTTCCCCGATCAGGCCGAAGAAGCGGAGCCGGCCGGTTACCACGCTCTCCCGGAGCCTTGGAAACATACCTTCGGGGAAGACATGGAAAATGCATTCGGGGTTGCTACCTATCGCCTCGTGTTGGAGACGGGCGAGGTGCCGGATGATATGCGAGCCCTCTTTATCCCCCCCATAAGCACAGCCTACCGGCTTTTTGTGAACGGGGAAGAGCTTGCCTCTGCGGGAAAAGTCGGTACCAGTCGATTGGAAAGCAGGCCTTCTTACGCCGTCCAGACAGTTGTTTTCGATCAGCAAAGCCGGGAAGTCGAACTCGTTCTCCAGATATCCAATTTTCACGATACCCTCGGGGGTTTGTGGACCGCTCCTATCAGCTATGGCCCCCGCGAAAAGGTTACACGGGCGGTCGATGGCTTGAGGATGTTCGAGATGTTCATCTTCAGCATACTCTTGGTCATCGGCATCTATCACTTGGCCCGCTTTCTGGCTCCCAAGACAGAACGATATCATTTGTGGTTCGGATTGGTGTCTCTTCTGCTGGCCACCCGGACCATGCTTACCGGTGGCAGGCTTCTCTACAACCTGCTCGGCATATCCTTCGATCTAGGAATGTATCTCGAGTTCCTCGGCTTATTCCTGGTGCCTCCCCTCTTTTTCCTCTACATCACCGGGCTTTTCGGACCGCTGGACATGTTCTGGTACAAGAAAATCCGTATCGGGGTTCCTCTGGTGGGTATTGCCGCCTCTGCTGCCTGTCTGTTTATACCTCCCTGGATGTATTCCCGTTTCACTCTTCCCTATAGCGGGGTGATCTTTCTCGAAGCGGTATACATCTTCTGGTATCTCGGGGCCGCCCGCGCAGAAAAACAGCGGGGAACGTTAATCGTCGGCCTTGCCACCCTGATTCTTTTTGCCGCCGGGATAAATGACGTTCTGCACGGTATGGGAGTTCTCAATACAATCCCGCTTATCCATTACGGGGCCTTGATCTTTGCTCTGTTACAGGTTTTTTACCTCATTGTACGCTCCCAGCGGAAGGTCAACCTCTTGGAGGAAGAGTCTTCCGAACTGAGTTCCCTGGACCGGGTGCGGGACGAGTTCGTCATAGAGACCGGAGAAGGGCTCATGGTTCCGATAAACGGGTCCATCGGGCTTGCTGAATCCCTTGTCAATGAAGAGCTCGGGGCGTTGGACCCGGACCAGAAGGCCACCCTCACCCACATGATTTCCAGCACTATTCGGGCGCGGAATATGATGCAGGATTTGGTCGACTATTCCGCTCTGAAGACCGGAACGCTCGAACTGAATCTGGTGGCTATTGATCTGTATCAGATCGTGGAAGTGGTGTTTTCTCTATCAAGCCCCCTGATAAGCGGAACGGAAATCAAACTGGAGAACAGGATTACCCCCGGAAGCGCAATTGTTCTTGCCGATGAGGTTCGCCTCGAGCAGATTCTCTACAATATTCTCCGACAGCTGCTCTCAATAACCGGCAGCGGTATCCTGTACGCCGACATCGGACGGAAGGATAAGGAGCTCGTTCTTTTTCTCAGGCTCGAAGACAGGGAAGCTGTGGAAAAACAGCTCGGTTCGGAGTTTAAGCATTTGGTAGAAGAAGAGCTCGAACCCCCCGATGTATACAACGGCAGTTTCGTTTCCTTTTTGGTTACCCGCAAGCTCATAGATTACCATAACGGGGGGATTACCTTCGGAGAAGATGAAACCGGATACACGGTCAGCCTCACCCTGCCGAGAGGCGATGATCTTTCGGCGTTCCGGGATATCCAGAGCAGCCACTTGCAAATCGATCAAAAGGCACTCGAGATCGATGGAGATGTTCTGGCCGCTGCTATCGAACGCGGGCAGTTTACCGTAATGATTGTAGATGATGATGCTGCGGCCGTGCAGTTAATGAAGAACTATCTTTCAGATCAGCAGTACCATGTATTGGCCGCCTACAACGGCCGAGATGCGCTCGAGATCATCAGCAAGAAAAAGCCGGATCTTGTACTCTTGGATTTGCTTATGCCGGGTATATCCGGTATCGATACCCTGAAGAAAATCAGAGAGCGTTATTCTACCAGTGAATTGCCGGTTATCCTGGTTACCGCCCGCAGCGAGGTCAACGATATGATGGAGGGCTTTACTTCGGGGGCAAATGATTTTCTGACCAAACCTTTTGGGCGCGAGGCTTTTATGAGCCGTATCAAATCCCATCTGCAGCTGGCGAAAATCAACTCAATCTACGGCCGTTTTGTTCCTACTGAGTTTCTTCAGTTTCTTGGGAAGGACAATCTCGTGCAGGTGAACCTCGGCGATCAGGTACAGAAAGAAATGACCATACTCTTTGTCGATATCCGGGCCTTTACCTGGCTGTCCGAACACATGTCTCCGGAAGAGAATTTCAAGTTCATCAATTCCTACCTCAGCAGGATTACCCCGATTATCAGAAAGTACGGCGGCTTTATCGACAAGTTTATCGGAGATTCGATTATGGCCCTCTATCCCTCCGATCCGGCGGACGCGGTAAAAACTGCTGTAGAAATCATGCAGCATGTCCATGTCTATAACGGACATCGTGCTAATTCAGGCTATAAACCTATCAATGTGGGCATCGGCATTCATACCGGTAAGCTCATCCTCGGGATAATCGGGGACCGGAACCGGATGGAGAGTACCGTCATATCCGACGCGGTCAACCTTGCCTCCCGTATTCAGGATCTGACCAAACTCTACGGTGCAAATATTATTATCAGCCAGGAGACTTTTGTCAGACTCGATGATCCGACGGTCTACGATTTCCGCTTTCTCGGCAGGGTCAAAGTGAAAGGAAAAGAGAATTCGGTATCCGTTTTCGAGATCTTCAACGGTGACATCGACGAGATCCGCTTGAAAAAGAACGAGACCAAGGCTGAGTTCGAGAATGCAATCCTCCTTTTTGCCAAACGTCAGTTCGATGAAGCCCGGGGAATTTTCAAGGATATTGTGGAAATCAACCCGAAAGACCGGGCGTCGCTGCTTTTTTTAGACAGGACGGAGAAATATCTGGCCTAATCGGCAGGAAACCGCGTGAAACCGCTTGAAAAAAGATGAAAATCTCAGTAGGTTCAAACAAACCATTAACATATTTATTGCCAACTGTTCACCCCGGCACATTATCAAACAGCCGAAAAGTCGAATTACGGGAATACAGGAAAAAGAAGAGAGGAAACGAATGAGTTACGACATCTCGAAGATGAGAAATATCGGTATAAGCGCACATATCGATTCGGGAAAGACCACATTAACTGAACGGATACTGTTTTACGCCCAGAAGATCCACGCAATCCACGAAGTACGGGGAAAGGACGGTGTGGGCGCAACTATGGATTCGATGGAACTCGAGCGTGAGCGGGGTATTACCATTGCTTCGGCATCCACCAATGTTACCTGGAACAACCATGAGATAAACATCATTGATACGCCCGGTCACGTGGATTTTACCATAGAAGTAGAACGGGCACTCCGGGTTCTTGACGGAGCCGTTCTGGTCCTCTGTTCGGTAGGCGGCGTACAGTCCCAGTCCATTACCGTGGACCGGCAGCTGAAGCGGTACAATGTTCCCCGCCTGGCCTTCATCAACAAGTGTGACCGGGTCGGGGCCAATCCCTTTAAGGTGAAAAATCAGCTCGTAGAGAAGCTTGATCTCAACGCCGTTCTTCTCCAGCTTCCAATCGGTTTGGAAGACAAGTTCGAGGGTCTTATCGACCTGGTAACCATGAAGGCCTATTACTTCGAAGGAGCTGCAGGAGAGCAGATTCGTGAAGACGAGATCCCCGAAGATATGCGCGGCGAAGCAGAGGAGAAGCGAGAAGAACTGCTCGATGCTGCCTCCATGTTTTCGGATGAGCTGGCGGAGGCATATCTCGAAGGTGAAGCTACCGAGGAAATGATCTATGACGCAGTCCGCCGGGGGACCCTGGAGCGGCAGATGGTGCCGGTGCTTCTCGGTTCCGCCTATAAAAACAAGGGCGTCCAGACACTTCTCGATGCGGTGGTGAGGTATCTCCCCGAACCAAGGGAGGTTCATAATTATGCTCTCGATCTCGACAAGGACGAAGAGCAGGTTGAGCTCGTCTCGGATTTCCAGGAAAAGACCGTTGCCCTCGCTTTCAAACTCGAAGAGGGTCAGTACGGACAGCTCACATACCTCAGGATCTATCAGGGGACGGTGAAAAAGGGGAGCGAGCTCTACAATGTTCGATCACGCAAGCGTTTCAAGGTGGGGCGGTTGATTCGGATGCATGCCGATACCATGGCTGACATCAATGAAGCCTATGCCGGTGATATTGTTGCTCTTTTTGGTATAGATTGTGCCTCCGGGGACACCTTTTGTGATCCCTCTCTCAACTACAGTTTGACATCGATGTACGTTCCGAAACCGGTAATATCCCTGGCCCTCTATCCCAAGGACAAGAAAGCATCCGACAATATGTCGAAGGCCCTCGCCCGTTTTACCAAGGAAGATCCTACCTTCAGGACCTATGTTGATGAAGAATCGAACCAGACTATCATTCAGGGAATGGGAGAGCTGCACCTGGAGGTCTACATCGAACGGATGAAGCGTGAATACCGGGCGGAGGTGGAAACCGGAATGCCGCAGGTAGCTTACCGGGAAACCATTACCAGCCGGGCCGATTTCAATTATACCCACAAGAAGCAAACCGGAGGCGCCGGGCAATTCGGACGTGTCGCCGGATATATCGAACCTTTTCACGAAGGGGATTATGAATTCGTCGACGAGACAAAGGGGGGCGTCATTCCCCGGGAGTACATTCCTGCCTGTGATGCCGGTTTCAAAAAGGGTATGGAGAAGGGCGCTCTGATCGGTTTTCCCATAGTCGGTGTGCGGGTCGTGGTCAACGATGGCTCGACTCATGCTGTGGACTCTTCGGAAATGGCCTTTCAGGCTGCAGCCTTCGGAGCATTCCGCGAGGTGTACAAAAAGGCCGGTCCGATTCTGCTCGAACCGATTATGAAGGTTTCCGTAGATGGGCCGAACGAGTTCCAGGGGAACATCTATGCCGGTCTGAATCAGCGACGGGGTGTGATCGTAAGCTCCAACGAAGACGGTTCTTTTTCCCAGGTCGAGGCCGAGGTGCCCCTGAGCGAAATGTTCGGTTATTCGACGGTTCTTCGTTCGATGACTCAGGGCAAGGCCGAGTTTACTATGGAGTTCCTCAAGTATGGAAAGGTTCCCCAGAGTATTGCGGAAGAACTTATACAGGAAATTCGGAAGAAAAATGAAAAGTCCTCGTAACGCGAAGAGTAAGGTTAGGTAAGGAGAAAGGATATGGTGCGAACTGAATTAGTCAAACGAAGTCCCCTCAGGCTTATGGAGAAATCCATGCACGGCGGCGTCGGTAAAGGTAATATCGGAATACTTGTATCGAAAAAAGGTATCGGAAAAACCGCTTGTTTAGTCCACATAGCTACGGACAAGCTGTTGCAGGATAAGCATGTTATTCATGTTTCCTATTCGTCGAGGACCGATCACATCATAAGCTGGTATGAAGATATCTTCAAAGAGATAGCCCGAAAGCGCAACCTCGAATCGGCAATGACCGTTCACGATGAAATCATCAAGAAGCGGGTTATTATGAACTTCAGCCAGGAGGGAACAAAGACCGAACAGGTTCTGACAAGTTTGCGTTCCATGATCCGCGACGGAAACTTCAAGGCCGAAGCAATCGTTATCGATGGGTTTGATTTCAAAAAGGGCGGCAACGATGATCTCGAGCAGATCAAGGCCTTTGCCGTGGAGCTCGACCTGGAAATCTGGATCAGCACCTCGATGGAGCAGGAAGAACTAAAAACGGATAAGAACGGTGTTCCGAAGGGTATGCAGCCCTATATCGACAATTTCTGCATCCTCGTGAACCTGGTTCCCGAACGCGAGTTCATCCGTCTGCAGCTGGTCAAAGACCACGGAACCATACCCAACGAGGACCTCCACATAAAGCTCGATCCGAAGACACTCTTGATCGCAGAATAGCCAGGAGAATAGCCAGGAGAATAGCCAGGTCTGTCGGATTCAGCGTGAACGGGTAACCTCTCTCCGTGCACAAAAATTCGGAATGCAGCAGGTCGAACATCGGGGAGAAAGGGGTGTACAGATCCGCTTCCCGTATTCTACCAACAGGGTGTTGATCGGTATCCAGTAACGGTGGGGCAGTACTTTCATGAGGGCCTGTTCGGTTTGCTCCGGGGTAGCGGTACTGACCCAGCCGATTCTGTTTGCGATCCGGTGAACATGGGTGTCCACACAAATCGCATCCTTTCCAAAACCCAGGTTGAGAACCAGGTTCGCTGTCTTTCTGCCCACACCGGGGAACCGGAGGAGCTGCTCGAGTTCATCCGGTACCCGGCAACCGTGATCGCGGCAGATCAAGCCGGCGGTTTTTTTTAGGTTCTCCGCCTTGGTTCGGTAAAATCCGGCCGGGTAGATCAGTTCGCCGATAGTTCTTGTGTCCAATTCGGCAAGAGAGGGCGGATCCGGCGCCTTCGAAAGGAGCCTGCCGGAGGCAAGGCTTGTTACCTCGTCCTTGGTCCGCAGCGAGATCATGGTGGATATAAGGACTGCGTAGGGGTCTTGCAGCCGCTCCTCTGCAATTTTCGTGACCGAGGGGACGGAATCTTCGAGACATTCCCGGATACCGGTAAAAATCTTTTCCCAGGCAGGTGCCGCTGTCTTATCCTCCACTCATTTCTCCCGAAAGCTATAAATTCTGTCCTGCCGGGACGATAAGAACCACGGCAAAGGCCTCGATTACCGGCGGGGCGCCGGTATTTTCGGTCTGTTTTTGAGTCGGGGGGGATTCAAAGCGAAGCCCTTCCCGGCTTTTTGCCTTGACCGATACCCGATCTTTTTCCAGGGAGAGGATGCTTGAAAGGGAAGTTCGAATTGTGTGGATATACGGACCGAGACGCGGTTCTTCAAGGATGACTGTCGTGTCGAGCTGGTAGGGGCAAAAGCCTTCTGCGGCAAGGAGCTGTAAAGACTTTTCCAGCAGGTTGCTGCTGTCGATATCCTGGTAAGCGGGGTCCGACGGCGGAAAATGCGTTCCGATATCTCCGAGGCAGGCGGCTCCGAAAAAGGCGTCGATAATCGAGTGGATCAGGGCGTCACCGTCCGAATGTCCTGCCTCACCGAGAGGAGCGGGGATAGTGCATCCCCCGATACGAAGGCGGCGGTCCGGAACAAGGCGATGCAGGTCCCAGCCATGGCCGATTCGAAGGTCAATGGACACCGTTTCTCCTCCGTTACCGACTGATTTCCATATGGCGTTCGAGAAAAAGCAGATCGTGGGGAAAGGTGATTTTCCGGTTGCTCGGGCTGCCGTTTACTACGTGAACCGGGCCCACATAGCGGTGATAGAGTTCGGTGTCGTCGATGGACACAACTCCCTCCTGCTGTGCCTTGCGGTGAGCCGAAAGGATGCCCTGAAAGTCGAAGCCCTGGGGTGTTTGAATCGATACGGTATTGCTCCGGGACAGATGGGTCTCTATGTTGCCCTCGGCGTCTATGAGTTTTGTTGCATCGATGGGGGGAATCCCCGGAGCAGCAGCCCCGTAGCGGGTCGCTGCATCGAGTACCGACCGGACAAGTTCGGAACTACACCAGGGCCTGGCACCGTCGTGGATTAAAACAAAGTCGAAGCCACCCTTTTCTTTTCCGGAGAGTTCGGTCAGCTTCTCCAGGCCGATAAGAACCGAATTGCTGCGGCGTTCACCTCCCTCTACTACGGTAAACTCGATCCCTGCGGAGCGGTAATGCTTCCGGAGTGGGGCGAGCATAGAGCCGACTTCCGTTCTATGGCCCGATGGAACGGTGAGAAGAATATGGGAAAACCGCCCTACTTCGAGGAAACTCCTGCACACTCGAACCAGTACAGGTTCACCGTCGAGGTTCTGATATTCTTTTTTAGTCCCGCCCATTCTGCTGCTGGTGCCGGCTGCGGTAATGAGGGCGGCGTTCCGGTCCACAGGTGGCTACTCGTTCTCCAGTCGGCTGAAAATGAGCTTTTCCGTGTCTTCTTTCTTTTTCTTGAGAGAATAGGAAATCTCGTCGACTAAGAGTTTCAGGGCGTTATCGAAAAGCTTGCGCTCGAGGATAGGAAGCTCTTTGACTTTACTGCGGTGGTAGAGGGTCCGCACTACCGTGGCAATATCGAAAACACTGCCCTGTTTGAGGAGGTCGAGGTTCATCTGGTATCGAAGCTTCCAGTCTGCCGTTACCGGCTCATACTCATCGGAGATAAGCTTAAGTGCTTTGTCCGCCTCTTTTTTGGTCACAATGGCCCGAATGCCGAGTTCTTCCGCCTTTTGGACTGGAACCATGACGGTCATATCCGTGACATCGAGGTAAATGATATAATAGAGCAGACTCTCGTCTTTGAAGCTGCGTTCCTGAATTTCCTGGATTTTTCCCACGCCCTGCATGGGGTATACTACCTGCTGATTTACCTTGAAAGTAGTAGAGGAGGCTTTCTGATTACTCATGATATACAGTATATCAAAAAAGCATGATTTGGTCAAAGAAGCCGGGCTTGCTGCTCGAACTAGTTTTTATGCGCTTGTCGGCTGGCGGAGGGCCTGAACTCCGGGCCTGTACAGGTTCCGGAGTTTTCTCTGCAGGACCCCGAACTACTCCCGGAGGCATGGGATAGGGTTCGAAATGGATGTATTTGAAGGGGTGAATGTCGAGGAGGTTCGGAAACCAGCCGGCTACGATATCTGTGTCGATCAGGTTGAGGGAGGGGGAATGACTGACCGGCAAGACCCCTGCGGTGTCGAGGAGGAGTTGTTCCGCTTCGGCAAGCGTTTGATACCGGGAAACTCCATATTGAGTCATGGCTCGGTCGATTAGTTCGTCGTATTCGGGATTGGAATATCCTGCATCATTGAGGTTGCTTTCTGATGTCCACATCTGCAAAAAGGTGAGCGGGTCGAGGAAATCCCCGATCCAAGTCAAGCTTCCGATAGTATAGTCTGTTTTCTTCAGGGAATCGTAGTAACGAGGAAAGGGAATCAGGTCCTTTTTTACCTCCACCTCGAGCCGGGACTCCCAGGCCTCCTTCATCAGTCCGGCAATTCTCCTGCCTTCGGTCCCGTCGGGTATTCTGATCGTGATCGAACCGATACCTTTTCCCTCCGGATATCCAGCTTCTTCGAGAGCCTTCATCCCTTCCTCGGTATCCTGCATCGCAAAGCCCTCGTTTTCAGGGTAGCTGGGAATTGCGGGGATCAAGGTTGTTGCCGGTAACGGGTAGTCGCGGCGAATTTCCTGCCAGGGCAGGAGCAGAGCGAGTCCCCTGCGAACTCCCGGATCATCGAAGGGCGGTTCGGCTGAACGGATATAGTAATAATGCGTGGCGAACATGGGATACAGAAGGAGGGCGTCCCGGTTTTCGACTTTCGGAACATGAATGCTGTCGGCGACCCAGTCTATCTTGTCCATATTGTATTGCCGGGTGATTTCCTCGGAGTCATCGGAAAAGATGATGCGTATCTGTTGGACCTCGACATTTTTTCGGTCCCAGTAGAGATCGTTCTTTTTGAGAATCATCTCGTCTTCGGATTCTTCCAGGAGGTAGTAGGGACCGTTTGCGGGAGCTGTATTGAACTCGGACCAGTCATCTTTCTGAAGAAAACTGGGGTGAACCGGAGCAAAACTATGGTGGCATAGGACGCGGAGAAAGTGAGGAGCGGGATGGGTGAGCCGAACCTCCAGTACGGAATCGGATACGGCCCGTATTCCAACAGAGTCCGGGTCTTCAGTTTTTCCGGTGCGATACTCTCGGGCCCCGGAGATGACGTCGAAAAGGGATGAATAGGCAGCTCCGGTCTCCGGATCTATCATTTTCAGCCAGGTGTCCCGAAAGTGTTGTGCGGTGACCCGGTCTCCGTTCCAGTAGACTGCGGAATCCCGCAGGTAGAAGCGGTAGAGTGTGTTGTTGTCTTCGGTTTCCCAGTAGGTGGCCACAGCAGGTTCGGGTTCTAGGCTGTAGGGGTTATAGGAGACAAGCCCTTCGTAAAGGGCTGTGTAAATTTGAGCTTCCGTTGATTTATAGCTTTGTATGGGGTTCAAATTGATTTCGGTGTTTCCAAAGCTGACAACGAATTCCGATTTTTCGACGGTTTCTTCAGTCTCGGACCATGCAAAAACCGATACAAAAAGGAATAGTGAGAGAAGAAACGCAGGTACCCGCTGTATTTTCATATATTCAACATAGTGACGGGAGGGAGAATGGTCAAGATTGGGAGGAAAGATAGGAATCGATGATCCTCTTGTAATCCTCGCCCCGCACCGGTTTGACAAGCACCTCGTTAAAGCCTTTCCGGAGGAGGGTGTCGACCACCTGATCATCGCTCGTGATTCCGATTATTGGAACCGAATTGCCGGTTCCTCTGATCAGCTCTGCTATCTCTGAACCGCTTTGATCGGGCATGTGTTCGTCGAGAATAACCAGTACGTAGTTGTTGTTCTCGAGCAGAGCCGCCGCATCTTTTCCGGTGACCGCCAGATCGCATTCGAAACCGGCATTCTGGAAGTGGATTTCGTGGAGTTTGAGATTGGTAAACTCATCTTCTGCACATAAGATCTTTTTGTCCATAAAGCTTATCCAAGTTTACGGTTTTGTTGTCCCGGCCGCAATAGGCCCGGCTACGGTGAAGCTCATCTGTTCAGCGGCCCTTTCGCCGGCTGTGGCCGAACATGTTGTTGGTGCCCGCGGGAAGCCGGCCATGGTACTCACGGCTGATTTCGTCTATCCGCCGGATCAGTTCCGGGGGCGGGCCGCAGGTGAGGGCCTGCATGACGGCCTCGACCTGTGACCGATTTCGCGCCCCGGTTACCAGCCCGTCGAACCCCTCCGGGCGGATGCAAAAGTGGAGGGCTGCCTTTTCCAGGGAGGAGCCGAACTCTCCGGCTGTTTTATGCAGGTCCTGCACTGCCTGCCTGGTGTAATCGAGGGTCCCCTCTCGGAAAAAGACCAGCCCCTTTCTCCCGTCGTGAAAGCGTGGAGGGATGCCCGCATTTGCCGTCGCGGCGGTGCCGGGAGTCCCCGCGGCCGTCTCGGGAGCCCCAGCGCCGGCACCGCCTGCGTTGGTCGCCGCGACCCCATCGCCAGCGCCGGCACCGCCTGTGCCACCGGCCCCGGCGACCCCGGCTCCGGCAGCGTCGGCAGCCCTGGTCCCGTCTGCGTCGGCTGCCGCGGCCCCAGCAGCCCCGCCTGTGTCCGCCCCCGCGGCACCGCCTGTGCCAGCGGCCCCAGCGGCCCCGGCTCCGCCAACCCCAGTTCCGGCCGCGGTTTCGAACGCCCCGACAGCCTCATCGGTGAGTATTCCCTGAGCGAGCGGGGAATAGGCAAAACGGCGGATCTTGTGTTCCCGATAGAAAGCGGTATCCCTCTCGGGTATGCGCCAGAGGAGATTGTATCCGTCCTGGGCAACATCGATGCGCCCGGAGGAGAGGCAGCGTTTGACCTCTTCCGGCGGAAAGTTCGAGAGCCCGATCGCCCGTATCCTTCCCTGTTTTCGTTCGCTCTCCAGGTGTTCTATGATTGGCGCGTAGTCGACCTCGAGTTTCGGCCAATGCAGGTAGAGAATGTCGATATAGTCGGTCATCAGGCGTTGAAAACTCAGTTTCAAGCGTCGCCGGAAGACAGGAAGCGGTGCGGGCATCAGTTTTGTGGCAATGCAGACCTGGTTCCGGATTTTTCTCAGCTGCTGGCCCAAGAGCTGTTCCGATCGGCCGTTTCCATAAATTGAGGCTGTGTCGAAGTGCCGCACTCCGTTCCGGAGAGCAGCATGTATGGTTCTGACCATATCCTTGTGTTCGGGCTGATTCCAGTATGTGTCGCCGAAAATCCAACCGCCCAAACCGAAGGCGGGTATGTCCATAGCCCCGTCGTCGAGCTGAACGGGGGGACTCGGATGCGCTGGCGGCGGGCATGCAGCGAGTTCATCGAGCGTCATGCCCCGAGTATAACAGTTCCGTGATAAACGGTGGAATATCGGGCTCTGCAGTTGACCTGTTTCCCGTTTTTGAGTAAGTTTCCCTCCTGTCGGAACAATAGATACTATTTAACGGTGGACGGTTTGTTCCCGGTAATGAATCCGACGATTTTCGGCTGCTGCAATTTATACACAGAAGCGGCAGCTCATGCTTTTTCCGCCTTTTGCCTTTTGCATCCTTTTAAAACCTAATATTTCCCGTTGTTTCTTGAGCTGGGAGGAATACGAGATGATAAATGACGTTCTCCACAATCGGGGTACGATAAAGGCCCTGAAGTTGCCACTGTTCCTGTTAATTATGGCTTTTGTTTTCGGCGGCTGTGCCCAATCTCCGAAGGTACTCGGTATGGACGGCCCGCAGGAGGTGGATACCTCCGACCAAACCTTTAAGTATATCCAGAACCCGGTTATTGCATTACCGGAGAAGGAGGATATCGGCCTTTATCTGTACCGCAATCACATTACCCGCCGTCAGGTGATTGATTTTTATAGCGAGGTAATCGGGTCCCGGCAGATTACCATGGCGATTGTGGGCTTCGCCGAACAGAACGACGTGTCTCTTTCCCTGGCGGTTTCCCTGGCCTGGGTCGAATCCCGTTTTTCTCCGGAGGCAGTGAACCGGAATGCCTATTCCGTGGACCGGGGCCTTTTCCAGCTCAATTCAAAGTCTTTTCCTCATCTGGAGGAAGAGGAGTTTTATGACCCGGTTACCAACGCGCAGCATGCCATGCAATATCTGAGGTCCTGCCTCGATCACGGGACGAGCGAGACCGTGGCCCTGGCTATGTACAACGCCGGGAGGGCCAGAGTCCAGGGGCGTGGGACTCCCGAGATGACCCTCCGCTACATCGACAAAATTTATAAATACCGCATCCAACTGGAACGGGATTTCGAAGAAGCGATGAGCCGGCATGTCATTTTGAGCCGGGCAGGAGAAAACGAAAAGGAAGAACCCTCCGGTTGACACAGCAGCACCTCCCGGCTAGGCTCTATCTGTTATGATCATAGTACTCCGGAAGGACGCGACCGAAGACCAGAAACAGTCGATAACCTCGTTTCTGACCGATAAGGGATTCAAGGTCAGAGAGATCCAGGGTGAAGAAGATACGGTCCTCGGCGCCGTCGGTATGCTCGGTCTCGATATTCGCGAGGTGGAGATTCTTCCCGGAGTAAGCCGGGTCATTCCCATCAGCAAACCCTATAAACTCGCTTCCCGTGAGCTGAAGCGGGAAGATACGATCGTCAGGATAGGGAATGTCCGGATCGGCGGGGACCGTTTTGCCGTTCTGGCAGGACCCTGCGCCGTTGAGTCCCGGGAGCAGATTATCGAGACGGCCAAAATCGTAAAAGAGGCCGGGGCTGTCCTTTTACGAGGCGGGGCGTTCAAACCCCGGACCTCTCCCTATGCATTTCAGGGGCTTGGTTTCGAAGGGCTCCAGTACCTACGCGAGGCGGGCGATCTGACCGGAATGCCGATTGTGACCGAGGTCGTTGCTACCGAACACGCTTCCCGGATTGCCGAATATATCGATATGTTTCAGATCGGCGCCAGGAACATGCAGAATTTTGAGCTTTTGAAAACCGTGGGCCGGATCGGAAAGCCGGTCCTCCTCAAACGCGGACTATCGGCTACCGTGGAAGAATGGCTGATGGCCGCTGAATATCTCATGGCCCATGGAGCTGAGGATATTGTCCTCTGCGAGCGGGGTATTCGCACCTTCGAGACATATACCAGGAATACTCTCGACCTTTCCGCTATTCCGGTTGTTAAAAAGTTGAGCCATCTTCCGGTTGTCGTTGATCCGAGCCATGCTACCGGTATCAGGGCCAAGGTGCCGCCAATGGCCCTTGCTGCCGCTGCTGCCGGAGCGGACGGCCTTATCGTCGAGGTGCATCCCCGGCCCGACCAGGCCCGCTCGGACGGGCCCCAGTCCCTGTATCCTGAGCAGTTCGAAAAGCTCATGCGGGACCTCGAAGCGCTTTCTCCGGTGCTCGACAGGGAGATTGAACGGCTGCCTGAACGGAAAAAGGCGCGGATCCTTCTTGCTCAGGAGGGGGCTTCCTCTCCTGGGACGGAAGAACACCCGGCGGACATTCCTGCTGTTGCTTTTCAGGGGGAGTCGGGAGCCTACAGTGAGACCGCACTCAAACGCTTCTATGCAGAAGAAGCCCGGCCTTTCCCGAAGAACACCTTCCGGGATGTTTTCGAAGCGGTTCTGACCGGCGAGGCCGATGCCGGAGTCCTGCCGGTGGAAAACTCTCTGTCCGGTTCGATTCACGAGAATTACGATCTGCTCATTCGGTATCCCGATATCTCGATAATCGGGGAGCAAAAGATTCGCATCCAGCACAACCTGATAGGGATAGAAGGCTGTACGACTGATTCTATTCGCAAGGTCTATTCCCACCCGCAGGGTTTCGCGCAGTGCCGGGAGTATCTGGAGGCCCATGCCGACTGGGAGCTGATCCCCTATTACGACACGGCCGGTGCGGTTGCTTATGTTGCCCGGGAGGGCAGCCGTGAACTCGCCGCTATTGCCGGCGATCAGGCGGCGCATGCATACGGTCTGGAAATCCTCAAGCGGGGAATAGAAACCAACCCTCGAAACTACACCCGCTTTTTCGTCATCGCCAGAAGCGAACGGGCCAGACCCGACCATCCCAATACGGCCTCTTTGGTTTTTTCCACCCTCGATAAACCGGGTTCTCTTTTCTCGTGTCTCGAGGTATTCGAGGAGCACCGGTTGAATATGAAGAAGCTCGAGTCCCGCCCCATCGCCGGCCGGCCGTGGGAATACCTGTTCTATGTGGATATCGAGTTCAAAGAAGCGCAGAAGGAATTCGATGATGCCCTGGACCAGCTCAAAGACCGGACCGATCGTCTGCGGGTTTTAGGGCGCTATTGCATCTGAAGCGGAGCTTCGAACTTACTCAATATCCACACCAAGTTTTTTGAGCTGATCAACCTCTTCTTTCTTGGCAGCATATTCATGGATTTTCTGATTCGCCTTAATCATTGTGTTCTTGATAGCGGAGAGCTCGGCTTTCACTCCCCGCATTCGTTCCCGCTGGCTTCTGGGAACTTCGCTGCGGAGGTAGGTGTTCAAACCGCTCAGACGGCGATGGATGATTGAGAGTTCGGTGATATTTGACTCCAACAGGGAATAGAGCTGTTCCTCTCCGGCCGATTCCAGTTTTTGATAGGTGGGACTGACCCGATTGCCCATGGAAGAGAGAAGTTTTGCCTTTTTCCGGGTCCGCTGGATAAAACTGTCGAAATTGATTTTCTCCGATTTTCTGGTTGCTGACACCGGATCGAGATACTCGATGTCGTAGATCCGTGTCTCTGATTCGCTCTTGAAGGTGTCCATCAGCCAACGTCGGAATTTCTCTTTGAAGGTCAGTTTTCGTTGATCGATGAGCTCCTGGTTGGTCAATAAACCGCCGATAGCCGCTTCCATCTGGGATCCTGCGTTGGATAAGATTCTGGCCGCCTCGAGGAGATAACTCTTGTAGTCGATCTTTTGTTTCTTCTGTTTCTTTTCCTTTGATTGAACCCTCAACTTTTCCAGTATGTTCTGGTGCTGGGTGCCGGCGTCCGGGCCGTAGTCTTCCTCGATGACTTCCTGGATCAGTTCCGGATAGAAGGGGCGGCCCTCCATCGCTGTGGGAAACTGCTGTTTGATTTTCCCGGCCAGTTCCTTGCGCTGGTTCGTGGGGTAACTGTAATCCGGATCTATCTGAGTCAGAATGCGACTGCGAATCTCATATTTGTATCGCTCCCTGTGGTAATGGGCCACCTCTTTCAGGATGGAAAGGCAGTTTTTCATGCTCTTTTCCATTTGGGATCGGGTATTGTTGATGACACCGGTTGCAATATTGTCGCTCGGCTGACGGACCTTGTTGATTATTTCGGCCAGGGTCTTTGTATTCAGCTGGTTGTAATTCTCTCGAAGGTTTGCCCAGTTGAAATAGGTTGTCAGGTTTACGAGGGTTTTGATCTGCTTGAGAGAGAGGTTGTCCAGATTGAATTGAAAATAATTGATAAGAAAGTCGAGCTGGGATTCATATTTCGAGAGGCGGATACTCATTTCTTCCTTTTTGTCCGTTTCCGAGAAGGGGCCGGTCGGTGGAATTTGAATATCCGGAAGTTTTTCCTCGTACTTGTAGGGGTCTTCGTTGATCAGTGCCTTTTGTAAAAGCAGTTTGTATAGCCCCTCGAAGCCGGCGTGCATACTTCGGTACTCTTCCTTGAGCCGGGAAAGCTGAGTATTTTCTATATACTCTCTTCGTTGTTCGAGGGCTTCTTCGAGTTCGGAAAGAAAGTTCCCATCCATACTCTCGTATTATTGATGAATTTCAGTTATTATTCAATGTTCATGGGGACTGTTCACTCTTTTCAGCCGGAAAAGCTCGCAGCCGGCCTGCTTTGGACCAATGCTGCCGACCGCAGTTGGGCTTTGTCGCTGCTCGAGCGCAGCTTTGGCGAGATAGATTATGCCGGGCCGGATATGCTGTTCTCCTTCACCTCGTATTACGACCAGGAACTCGGAACGCCGATTTACCGGAGTTTGGTCTCGTTTCGGGAACTGGTGGATCCGGCGGACTTGGCTTCGATCAAGCTCGAGACGAACGAACTCGAGACGGTAATGACCGTGGCCGGGCGGCGCCGGGTGAATATAGATCCGGGCCTGCTCACCCTCAGCCGCTTCTCTCTTGCAACGACCAAGGAAAACTCCCACCGCATTCCCCTCCGGCATGGTATCTTTGCAGAGATCACCCTGCTCTATCACCGAGGCGGTTATGAACCCCTTCCCTGGACCTATCCCGACTACCGCAGCAAGGAATATCACGAAATTTTGCTGGAAATTCGCTCGAGATTGAAGCAGCAGCTTATCCCCGCCGGTAATAGGGGGTGATGGAGAAAAGGATCTTACCTGCTCATGCCGGCTCTACTGCCGGCACGGACTGTACTGCCGGCACGAGCCCGGCTGCCGACACGGGCCCGGCTGCTCCGGCAGGAGCAGCCCGGCGGGTTTAAAGCCTGTCCTTGATAGTCGGCCTCGCCTTTTTTGTTTTCCTGCCGGCTTCCGGCTGCAGTTTCTTCGGGCCCGAGGCTGAGCTGGAGGTAATCGCGCCGGAGCTTCCCGGCGGCCTCTCTGCCGCCTTGGGGCGCAGCGGCCTGGAGGCCTCCGGCCGGATAATCAGCCGGGATTTGACGGGGGGAAAGCAGTCGGTGGTCTGCGCTCCCGGGGCCGCCGGGACGGTCCGTCTGCCCAAGCGGCCGGGCCGGGCGCTGCTGTATGAGTTCGGGGTGCCGGGTACCGGTCTCCGGGTGCGCCCGGCCGGGGCAGTTTTTCCCGTCGGGCTCGACGGCGGGGGCTCCCTCCGTCTGAGGTGGAGGGACGGCCCGGCGGCCGAACTCCTTCTGGCGGCAGAGGCAGGCGGGGTGGACACATCCAGACTCAACACCGGACGCTTGGTAAAAGAGATCAGTGAGCGTATCGACGGATCCACCTGGAGACTCGACCGTGCCCTGCTTTCAAAGACCCTGGAAGCAGGGGAGATGAAGGCCTACCGTATTCGGGAAAAGGAAGACTTCGAGATTTCCCTTCTATTGCCGGAGGGAATCTGGCTTCCCCTCGATCCCATGGCTGAGACCATCGAAGCGGGGCCGGAATCGGGCATTCCGGCGGATCCGGCTCCCTGGCCTGAGTTGTGGAAAGGAGCAGTATACGAGATGGAGATGGAGCTTTCCGCCGGTTACCATTCCTGGATACGTTCGGACGGCCGGTTTTTTGCTGCATGCACGATAGGTGAGAGAGAAAAGCCCCCGGTTTTTTTAAAACAGGCGGGTTCGTAGGACCCTGCCGAGCACAGATTTTGGCTCCGGATGCAGCACGTTGTGCCGGAGATTGCTAGAGGTCTACGATTCGGGACTTGGTCAGTATCCGGACCCCGCTCGAGGTACAAAGGACATCGTTTTCCAGCCTCACGCCGCCTGCCTCGCTGCTGTAGAGTCCGGGCTCGATGGTAAATACTGTTCCCGGCATAAGCGGGGCTTCTGCATGGGGATGGTCGCGGAGGAAGGGCGGTTCGTGTATCTCCAGCCCGATGCCGTGACCGAGGCCGTGGGGCAGGGTAAAACCGTGCCGGGCAAAGAAGGCCGATGCCAGCTGCATGAGGGAACGGGAACTCACTCCCGCTTCGGCAGCATCTGCGGCAAGAAGAAATGCTTCCCGCACCAGGCGGACCATCTCCTGCTGACGAGGGTCAGGCCGGTCGGAAAAGGATACCGTAACATCGGTGGCATAGCCGTCGACCTTCAGCCCGAAATCAACCAGCGACAGCCCGCCGCCCTTTGCCAGGAAGGGGGCGTTGCTCGAAGGAGGAGCGGCATGAATCGCCCAGCTCCGCTCCGGGCCGGCTGCCAGGGTGGAAAACGAGGTGCTTTCTGCTCCCATTTTTGTTCCTTCGGCGGTAATAAAGAGCGAGAGCTCTGCTTCGGTAGGTACCGGATGCTCGCCGACCCGCCGAACGACCTTCTCTATCAGGCGGTTGGTCATTTCAGCCGCCCGTTCGTAGAGTGCGAGTTCCCAGGCATCCTTGACTTTCCGCATATCCGAGACAGCCTGCCATGCTCCCTCCCGGCGGCAAAAAAAACGGGCCTGCTCAATAGTTTCTTCCATTTCCCGGTACAAGAGGTGGGCGGTTGCAGGAGAGAGTTCGACAGATGTTGCCCCGCCCTCTCCACCGGCCGGCTTTTTAGACAGGAAAGAGATTTCCCCCTCCTGCAGAGACAGGGCCAGTGCTTCTACGGGATTCCGGTTTACCTCGGTGTATTGTCGAAGGCGGGGACACGAGGCTCTGCGGCGGGCGAGCTCCATATCCCAGGCAAACAGAAGCGGTTCGCCGGCGGCCGGAAGCAGCAGCACGGCCTCCTCTGGAAAACCGGTGAGGTAGCGTACCAGCGGTTCACTCGCCAATTCCGAATGATGCAGCAAAAGGAGATCTATCCCGTACTCGCCGATTCGCCTGGCTGCTTCGGCCTGTCTGGCAGGGTAATCGGGACCGGAGGAGGTGTTTTGATCGGTCATTTTGCGCTCACAGCAATATTCACGAGTTTATCGGGAATGGTTATAACCTTTTTGATCGACTTGCCCTCGATCCATTCCTGTATGCGCTCGTGCTCGAGGGCGGTTTTCTCGAGTTTTTCCTTGTCCATGCCGGCGGGTAAATCGACCTTGGCCCGTACCTTTCCGTTTACCTGGATCACAATGGTAACCTCTTCTTCACGGGCCAGTTCCTCGTCCCACTCGGGCCAGTCTTGCCGGGTAACCGAAGGCTCATTGCCGAGCCGGGCCCAAAGTTCTTCGGCCAGATGCGGTGCGTAGGGCGCCAGAAGCCGCAGGAAGGGGTCCCAGAGGCGGGAGTACAGCGCTTCTTCCTTGAAGGCCTCGTTGATAAAGATCATCATCTGGGCAATGGCGGTGTTGAAAGCAAGGATGTCGGTGTCGTCGGTTACCTTCTTGATTGTCTGATGGAGCACCTTGACCAGGTGGCGGGGGGGCTGGGAATCCACAGCCTCCCGCCGGGAGAGGCGCCATACCCTGTCCAGAAAGCGGTGAACCCCGGCCAGGCCGTTGGTGGACCAGGGTTTTGAAACCTCCAGAGGACCCATGAACATCTCGTAGACCCGCATCGAATCAGCCCCGTAGTCACGGACGATGTCGTCGGGATTGATTACATTGCCGAGGGATTTCGACATCTTTACACCGCCTTCACCCAGGATCATTCCCTGGTTGACCAGCCGCTGAAACGGTTCAGAGGTCGGGACAGCGCCGATGTCGTAGAGGACCTTGTGCCAGAAGCGGGCATAGAGAAGGTGAAGTACTGCATGTTCGGCTCCTCCTACATACAGGTCGACCGGCAGCCAGTATTCGAGCTTGGCCGGGTCGGCGAGGGAGGCGTCGTTTCGCGGATCGAGATAGCGGAGGTAATACCAGCAGGAACCTGCCCACTGGGGCATGGTGTTGGTTTCTCGCCGGGCCTTCCCCCCGCATACCGGGCACTCGGTGTTTACCCACTCGTCGATAACCGCAAGCGGCGACTCTCCCGTCCCGGTGGGAGTGAAGCTCTCGACCTCCGGCAGCGTGAGAGGAAGGTCCTTTTCCGGTACGGGCACCACGCCGCATTTCTCACAGTGGAGGAGGGGGATCGGTTCTCCCCAGTAGCGCTGACGGGAGAAGATCCAATCACGAAGTTTATAGTTGACTGCACGTTTGCCCAGGCCCTGTTCTTCGAGCCACTCGACGATATGTGTTTTGAATGTCGGGGTGTCGAGGCCGTCGAACCGGCCGGAATTGACGGCGACCCCGTTGCCGGCGTAGCAGAAATCGGGTTCTCCCTTTTCATCGCTTGTTACCCCTCCGCCGTCGACTACCTGGATGATAGGAAGATCAAAGGTCTTAGCGAATTCCCAGTCCCGCTCATCGTGGGCGGGAACGGCCATTATTGCCCCGGTCCCGTAGGAAATAAGAATGTAATCCGAGATCCATATCGGAATTCGTTTATTGTTCACGGGATTGACGGCGTAGGCTCCGGTAAAGACCCCGGTTTTCTCTTTTGCAAGGTCGGTTCGTTCCAGATCGGATTTGGCTGCTGCTTCACGGATGTATGTTTCAACCGCTTTACGCCGGTCGTCGGTGGCCACCTGTTGGACAAGATGATGCTCAGGGGCAAGGACCATGTAGGTCGCGCCGAAGAGGGTGTCCGGCCGAGTGGTAAATACCTCCAGGTCTTCTTCGCTGTTTTCGATTTTGAAGACGACGTTTGCCCCAACGCTCTTGCCGATCCAGTTTCTCTGCATCGATTTGATCGATTCGGGCCAGTCGACCTTTTCCAGGTCCTCCAGCAGTCGTTCGGCGTAATCGGTGATCTTGAGCATCCATTGGCGAATGTTCTTCCGGAACACCTTCTCGCCGCAGCGTTCGCACTTGCCGTCGGTTACCTCTTCATTGGCAAGGCCGGTTTTACAGGAGGGGCACCAGTTGATGGGGACGGTATCCTCATAAGCCAGCCCTTGTTTGTAGAGTTTGAGAAAGATCCACTGGGTCCAGCGGTAGTAGTCCGGATTGTGGGTAGATATCTCTCGGCTCCAGTCGTAAGAGAAGCCGAGGGATTTGATTTGCCGGCGGAACATCTCGATATTCGTCTCGGTGGACTTTCTCGGGTGGGTTCCGGTTTTGATGGCATAGTTCTCCGCAGGCAGACCGAAGGAGTCGAAGCCTATGGGATGGAGCACATGATACCCCCGCATGCGGAGAAAACGGGAATAGATGTCGGTCGCCGTGTATCCCTCCGGATGTCCCACGTGGAGGCCGGAAGAGGAAGGGTAGGGGAACATGTCCAGAATATATTTTCGTTTCTCTTTCGGGACCGAGGGATCTTCATCTACCTGGTAGAGGTTGTTTTCTTCCCAGTACTTTTGCCAGCGGCTTTCTATCTCGGTAAAAGGGTATGTGCTCATAGCAGGCATAATAGTCGAAAAAGGCCTGTTGCTTCAAGCTTGACGAATGCCGCCTGTTTGTTTCTATACTGGATGGATGAATACAAACAGGATGAACTCGATCAGTGATTTCCTTTCTTCCGAGATGAGGGCGGACCTCGAACAACCGGCTCGCACGGCCTGTCGAACGGTTCTTGGACTTCAGTCTGGGGAGCGGGTCCTCATCATTACCAATCCCGAGCCGGATGTTTTTGCCATAGCGGCCGCCTTTCACCAGGCGGCCGCGCAGGAAGGGGCGGTTCCTGTCTTCCTCGTCCAGCCGGTCAAACAGCAGCTCGAGGAAGGAGAAGAGGCGGTTTTCGGCGCAATCGGAAGCGAGCCGGATGTCGTGCTATCACTGACCCGGTTCAAGATGGGAAAGGACCGGCGGGGGATCGTCAATCCCTATCCCCGAAAACAGGAATCTTCCCCCGAAGAGAAGACATACGACAACCTGTTTCACTATCTCCTGTTCGGTAAACGCAGTCTCCGGGGTGCCTGGTCTCCGGGAATCACCCGGGATATCTTTCGCCGGACGGTGGACATCGATTATACCGAGCTCCGCCGAAAGGCCGCGGCCGTGCAGCAGCTGCTCGACACGGCCGTAGCCGCACGGATTACTTCCGAGGCCGGTACCGATATCTCTCTCGGACTCAGAGGCCGCAGGGCGATTCTGGATAACGGGGATTTTACCCGTCCGGGTACGGGGGGCAACCTACCCGCCGGAGAAGCCTTTATCTCTCCCGCCTTGAAAACGGCGGAGGGAAGGATCGTTTTCGACGGGAGTATTACCACGCTCCGGGGGGATCTGATGATCGATAGTCCGGTGGCTGTGGAGGTAAGCGGCGGATACGTGAAGAAGGTCTTTTCAGCAGGGGGCATGCCCAATGAGGCGGCGGAAATCCTTCAGGAAACCCTCGACCGGTCTGCGGAAAATGCACGCCGCTGCGAGGCCGAGGGCAAATTGGCCGAAGGGCAGGGGGCTGTCTATGCCCGGAATGCCGGGTCGATCGGGGAACTGGGTATCGGGCTCAATCCTGCGGCCCGTATCACCGGAAGTATGCTGGAGGACGAAAAGGCGGCGCGCACCTGCCATCTTGCCCTGGGGAGCAATTACGATGAAGATGCTCCCGCCCTTACCCACCTGGACGGGCTGGTTCGCGAACCGACCATTGAACTGGAAATGCCCGACCGGTCGCGAAAAGAGATACTTATTCGGGGTGATCTGCATCTTCCGGACGGTGAGGGATGAACCGGATGCTGATGAGGCGGTTTTTGTGGACGTGTTCGATGACGGCCTCGCCGGTAGGCAGGCTTATTCGCTCTTTCGGACCGGGCAGGTGACCGAGGTTTTCCATTACGTATCCCCCGAAGGTGCTGCTGTTCCTGCCGTGTTCGAGGGGAATCCGCAGCTCCTGTTCCACCATATCAATGGGAGTTTCCGCCATTATCAGATAGGAACCGTCGCCGTTATCACTGATCCGTTCTGCCTCTTCCGTGTCATACTCATCATAGAGCTCGCCCACGATCTCTTCGATAATATCTTCCACCGTCACTACCCCGGCAAGCCCTCCGTATTCATCCATGACGATGGCCATGTTGAGCTGCTGCCGTTTGAATTCAAGAAGCATGTCGTCGGCCCTTTTATTCTGGGGCACGAAGATGGGTTCGAGCATAATCTGCTTGAGGACCGTATCCTGCCTGCCCTCGATTATCTGCTGCATCATGTCCTTGATCAGCACCACTCCCGTTACGTGCTCGGGATGTTCGCCGTAAACCGGGATCCGGGAGAAGCCCGAGGTATGGGCCTGATCGATGACCGTTTCGATGGAGCTGTACATTGACAGGCTGAACACCTCGGTTCGATGGGTCATGAGAACCTCCACGGGTGTTTCGCCGATCCGGATTACGTTCCGCATGATCTCGTTTTCCTCCCGGCCCAGAATGCCCGTTGCCTCGGCGGCGTTGATAATGTGGAGAATTCCCTGCAGGGTGAGGCTCCTGCTCGCGGTGTGTCCCACCATGCGGGTAATGAGTCTGCTGACCATGCTGATCAGGATAACCACCGGGCGAAAAACGATGGAGAGAAACCAGATAACGGGGGCGGTCTTGAGGCAGACCTTCTCGTTCAGGAGGATAGCCAGGCGTTTAGGCGTTACCTCGCCGAAAACGAGAATAATCAAGGTCAGGATGCCCGTGGTGATTCCTACGGCGTTGTTCGAGAACAGCCTGATCGTCAAGCTCGTTGCAAGTGCGGAAGCCCCGATGTTTACCAGATTGTTGCCTACCAGGATCGTGCCGAGAAGGATATCCGGCTGTTCCTGGAGTTTTGCCACGAGCTTGCCCCTTCTGCCCCCTTCGTTGCGGAGTGTTTGGAGCTGCACCGCCGAAAGGGAGGTGTAGGCGGTTTCCGAGCCTGAGAAAAAACCTGAAAGAATCAGAAGCACAATAAGCGCGATGAACTGGAATATCATTGGAGGGGTAGGCCTCCCGGCGGAGGGTAAGGATCCGGATCAGGCATTTCTGTGTTCATGGCTTCATCTGCATTGTAGCGGTTCCCACCGAATTCAGGCAAGAGGGAGGGTGTCCGAAGGGCCGGCGGGCAGAAAAAAGGGACTGTCTAAGTTGACTTCTCAGACAGCCCCTGAAGGGTTTTCTTATCGGAGGCTTTCAGGCGGTATCACGAGCATCTCTCCATCATCGCTTCCGACGATAAAGCGCTGCTGGCTAAAGACCGGGCGGGTAGTTATCTCCGCTCGAACCGTGAGGTTCTTCCTGATCGAACCGGTGGAAGCATCGGCAGCGGTAAGGTAGCGCCCCCCTGAGCCGTAGTAGATATCTCCGTTGCGGTACAGTGGAGGAGATGTAGCTCCGTTTATCGGGGTAAACAGGTTCCTCCCGTTTTCCAGGTTGAGACCGTAAATCGTACCGTCGGCATAGATATATACTCCCTTCCCGCCTGCAACCAGGTCCTCGAACACGCTCGCGCTGCCTGAATCAGAGAGCGGACGCTGCCAGAGTACGCGTTCAGAATTCAGGTCGACACAGACCACGGTCCCCTTTCTGCCGGCGAAAATCGCCTTGCCGCCTGTTATAAGCGGAGCAAGGGCGACCGGCTGAACGGCATCGGTATCCAGGCGAAAGATTGTATTCCCCGAGTCGTAATCCATCAGCATGAACTCGCCCTGCTGGTTCGCGACGGCAATATTTCCGCCGGAGACCGCCGGTGTCATCCGGGAACCGCCGGGGATGGAGATGGTTTTTATGGTATTGCCGTTTGAAAGGCTGATAACCTCGATGCTTTCGTTGGTCGGGAGAAGGGCCGTGTTGCCGTCGTAATCAACCAGGTGCCGGCCGAACAGGTGAGAAGAGGCGCCGTCCAGATTCCGCCGGGCCTTGATCTGCCCCCCGGCTGCATCCACCAGCACCAGTTCTTTGGCTCCCGAAAAGGCTACGGTACTGCCCATGACCACCGGTTTCGAGTTCTCGTTGGAGGTGTTGCCGGTGCGGACCGACCAGTACTCCTGTCCCGTGCTTTGATAGGCCGACAGCACTCCGTTTTCCGAAACACTGATCAGACGGTCGCCGGAACCTGCTGCAAGACCGACCATCGTATTCGACGAAGCGGTCTGAAAACGGCGCTCCACCGGCAGCCGTTCCAGGCGGACTGTGGTGGTATTATTCCCGCCGCGGCGGACTCGCAGGGTCTGTGATTTTTGACGGAAGCCGTAGCTTCGTACCGTTATATTGAGCTGCTGCCCTGCTTTGAAAACATCCGAATAGCTTCCGCGCCCTACTACCCGGCCGTTGATCAGGATTTCCGCATTATTGGGAACCGTGCTTATCCGAACAGGCTCTTCGTATACCGCCTCTTCGAGGGTGATATCCCGGCTGTTGTTGCCGTCGCGAGTAACTTCGAGTTCAAACTCCTGGGGCAGGTAGTTCTCCCGGCGGGCTGTGAAAGAGAGATTCGTCCCCGCCTGGTAGGTGCCGCTGAAGCTTCCCCTGCCGACGACTTCATTGTTCAAAAGGATTTCCGCATCAGAGGGGGTTACCGATACCTCTACATCCTCGCGGTAGACGATTTCCTCGAGGTTGACCCGGTAGGAGATCGGTGCCGCAGACTCGACGTCGATTTGCAGTTCCTCTTCCTGGTAGCCTTCCCGGCTTACCCGGACATCGAGGTTTGTGCCCACCTCGTACTCTCCGTTGTAGTTTCCCGTACCCTGGGATTCTCCGTTGATGAAAACCTCGGCATCCCGGGGTCTGACATTGATGCTGACCTGTTTTGTTTCAGGTTCCGGTTCCGGGACTCGTTCGAGCCGGACGCGGTATCGTTTGCCGTTTGCTGCAGCCGGGACGGTAATATTGAGTTCCCTGGTTTTGTATCCCTCTTTCGAGATCGAGAAATCAAGGGTTTCCCCCTCTTCGAAAATACCGGAGAACCGGCCCCGCCCGACGGAAACGCCGTTAAAGGTAATTGCGGCATCTCGTGGATTGGTTTCGAGGCTTATCTTGCTCAGAATAGGTTGTGGCTCTTCCGGAGCCGCTGCTTCTTCTTCTGCTGCCGTCTTTTCTTCTCCCTCGGCAACCTTCGGCTTGGCAGGCGTTGCTATGGCAAGGAGGCGCATATTCTCTATATTCTTGAGTTCTTTCGAACTTTCCGCGCTCATGTTTTTTGGGGGTGCGATAGCCGTTTGAACAGAGGTGTTGGCCTCTTCGACTGCCGAGTTCAATTCATCGAGGAGCCGGCGTCGTTCGCTTTCGGTGATTCGAGGTCTCTCCGGTTCGACCGCTTCCTCTGCGGCTTCCCCTTCTGCTGTCTTTTCCGGCTTCGGTTTTGCCGGAGCAACCTTATTGACGACTTCTTCCACCTTCTTTACCGAGGCTGCGGTATCCTGCAGACTCGTTTCCTCGACTTCGATCTCTTGGTTGGCCTTTACGACCGGCGCGGATTTCTCGATTTTCTCGATAGATTCGAGGATTTCATTCTCTCCGGCTTCTTCAGCCCGGTCCTTCAGTTCGTCCACATCGGCGTTTCCAGGCATAATCGAAACCTCGCCTTCCTGGACGGCAAGCTTGGTCTTCTTCTGCTGATCGACGGTAACCCCGAATTCAGTTCCACGCACACCACAGACGGCGGTTTCCGTTTTGACTTTGAACTTTTCATTCCCGGCAAGCTTTTGAACCTTCGTCAGGACGGAGCCGACTTCCATCCCCATCTTCACGTCGGTTTCTCCCGGAGCGAACTGTATTTTCTCCATAGCGATCTCGGTATTCTCCTGAACGCGGCAGACCGCCGTCTCGCCGAACTGGAGTTCTACGTATGATCCTTCGTAAACAATGAGTGTATCTTCTTGTTCGAGAAACTCCCCGATCTCTGCGTAATACGATTCTCCCTGGTGAACAATATCGGCTTCCCCTGAAATGAAGGTGATGAGGGCCTGAGTGTATTCGGGAAGCTCGACCGGATCGAGTTCTTCCTCTTCTACAGCTTCGGCGACTGCCTCTTCAACAGGCTCTGTTTCGGGCTCGGGTGCTTCTGCTTGCTTCTCGCAGGAAAGTACGGGAAGAAACAGGAACATCAGAACCAGCGGCAGGAAAAAAAATACGTTCCCCTTTTTCGATTTATTCCTCATTTTCATGGTTCTCCTCCTGACCAACAACCCTTTGCTTACCATTATATACCCCTTTTTTTAACCTTTCTATGTTTTTCCGCTTTTCGCTCTCCGGATTTGCCGCTGCGGGCCGATATTTGTATATTTACCTATAAATCTACCGTATCAATCATACAATAAGCCAGGAGAGGTATTCGCCATGCCCAAACATCAGTTTCAGACGGAGGTAAGTCAACTCCTCCATTTGATCGTCCATTCTCTCTATTCACACAAGGAAATATTCCTGAGAGAGTTGATTTCCAATGCATCGGATGCTTTAGATAAACTGAAGCACCTGACCCTTACCGACGATTCATTCAAGAATATGAATTTCGAGCCCCGTATCGATATTGAGTTCGACCAGGAAAATCAGAAAACCCTTACCGTCAAAGACAACGGAATCGGAATGAACGAGGAAGATCTCGCCGAAAACCTCGGTACGATTGCGCGCTCGGGGACCAAGAATTTTCTCTCCCAGCTCACCGGAGATGCAAAGAAGGATTCCAATCTGATTGGACAGTTCGGGGTCGGATTCTATTCCTCATTCATGGTGGCCGATAAGGTCGATGTTATCTCGAGGAAGGCCGGAGAGGACCAAGCCTGGCTCTGGACCAGTGACGGACAGGGAGAATACGAGATTATTCCTGTCGAACGGGAAAGTCAGGGCACCACCGTTACCCTTCATCTCGGTGAAGAGGGGAAGGAGTTTGCCGAAAAATGGCAGATCGAATCGGTGGTAAAGAAGTATTCGGATCACATCGCCTTTCCTATCTACCTCCATCATGAAGAAGAGAAAGAAAAGAAAGAAGAAAAGATTAATGATGCCTCCGCCCTCTGGCAGAAACCGAAATCCGAGCTCACCGAAGAAGAGTATAACCAGTTTTACAAGACCATAAGTCACGACAACGATGACCCTCTTCTCTATGTTCATACCCAGGCTGAGGGGACTTTGGAATACACCACGCTGTTTTATGTGCCGAAAAAAGCTCCCTTCGACATGTATTACGTAGATTACAAGCCGGGGGTCAAGCTCTATGTGAAACGGGTGTTCATTACCGATGACGACAAGGAGCTCTTGCCCTCTTTTCTCCGTTTCGTCCGCGGGATAATCGACACAGAAGATCTTCCATTGAACGTAAGCAGGGAGATCCTGCAGAAGAATCAGATCATGGCCAAGATCAGGAAGACCTCGGTCAAAAAGCTTCTGGGAGAGTTCAAAAACCTTGCCGAGAAAGATCCGGAAACCTTCGAGACTTTCATAGATGAATACAATCGCCCCCTTAAAGAGGGACTCTATTCCGAATTCGAATACCGAGACGATCTGCTCGAGCTCGTACGGTTCAAATCGACGAAGGTCGACGGATGGACCAGCCTTGCCGGGTACAAGGAGCGAATGAAAGAGGATCAAAAGGCGATCTACTACATCACCGGAGAAAAGGAAGCGGTGCTCCGCAATTCTCCGCTGCTCGAAGCATACCGGAAGAAGGACCTCGAGGTCCTGATCATGGATGACGAGGTGGACGAGATCGTCATTCCCAGCATCGGGAAGTTCGACGAGATAGAGCTGAAATCGGTAAACCGTTCGGGGACCGATGATGAGCTCAAGACCGAAAAGGACGAGGAGCGGGAGAAAGAGGTGAAACCCCTGCTCGATCGCATCAAGGAGGTTCTCGGCGACAGGGTAAAGGATGTTGTTGCTTCGAGCAGACTCTCTGAATCACCCTCTTGTATTGTTGCAGACGAGAATGATCCGACCATGCAGATGCAGCAGATGCTCAAGGCCATGGGGCAGACAGAGCTTCCCGAGATCAAACCCATACTCGAAGTAAACCCCGATCATGAGATCGTCAAACGGCTCGAATCCGGAGAGAACGATGAGCTGGTTGAGGATGTGAGTTATCTGCTTCTCGACCAGGCCCTTCTGGTGGAAGGGGCTCAGCTCAAAGACCCCTCCGACTTTGTGAAACGATTGAATCGCGTACTCGGAAAGGCCGTTTAGGACGCCGCAGACTAAGACGCCGCAGCCTTGGCCGGGAGGAGTTTTACGAGTACCTCAAAGGGTGTTTGGAACCCCTCGGCCGCGGCCCTTTCTTCCTGTGCAGGCCGGATCAACACACGGCCGGGACGGGTGGAAGCATCCGCCTCGAAGGCTGCAGAGCTTTTGAGTGCGGTGATCTCTACCGTAAAACCCTTCGGATAGCAAAGCGGGGGAACGACAATCTCTGTAGGGACTTCCTGCTTCAGCATGCTCAGGTCCGCCGTGAAGCGAAGGGCAAAGACGGCGTTTTTTCGGTTATAGCGAAAGGAAATCAAATTTCCCGCTATTCTGGCCGGATAGGGCCGCACAAAGCCGGCGGTACCGCGGCCTCCTTTCTGGTCTTGGGAGAAGACCGACAGATCTTCGAGGTTCCAACGGTCTCCGTGGCGGTTGGTGTTGTCCGCCGTGTAGTTCCACAGACTCGCTCCCAGGCCGAAGCTGTCGAAATAATTGTAGTACTCATCGAGGGCCGCTTCCTGCTTCGAGAAATTGCCGGTGCGGTACGATTTCCCGTTCTGCAGATTGAAGGGCACGCCGAACTCGCCGATCAGGGTGGGAAGGCCCGAAGATCTGCCTGCCGCGCGCTTCCGCTCGATCTGGGACAGATGGAGCTTTTTCCTGGCCCCCCGGCCGAAGGCATACCGCCCAGCCTCTGCATCAACTGCAAAAAACCGCCGGTAGCGTTTTGTAAACAGGGTGGCATCGTCGTACCAGTGGCAGGCATTCACCGCATTGTCCGCATCGGCGCCGCTCCAGTGCGGTGGATTGTGGCCGGGAAACCCCTCGAGAAAAAGGACCGCCTGAGGGAGCTCCTTCCTGATCTCGGCGATAAAATCGTTGATGAACGGCTTGAGAAAATCCTCGGAAAAATCAACCGATCGGTTTCCCAGTTTGGAAAAATAATCCGGTTGCAAAAGCTGGGGGCCGACGTTGGACCCCTTGGCCGCTCCGATTCGTTCTTTCCATACTCCCGCTTCCTTCCACAGGCATTCGACGTCATCCCGCCACAGCCTCAGCTGATCCAGATTGATCGGAATCATTTCTTTGAGCCGGTGTTTTTTTACCGATGTTTTTGTATACGGTACATAGACCGTTCTGCCCGAGGCGGCTACCATCGACTGAAAGGGAGTGGGAGACATTCCGCTGGTATAAAAATAATCTTTCAGGGAGCTCAAATCCTGAAACCCGATATAACCGAAACCCGGCTCGTTCATGCTTCCGAAACCAATGAGGTTGGGCAACCCCTTGAGGGCCCGGGCAAGACGGCGCATAGATCCGATATAGGACCGGCGAAGCATTGTCCCGATGTTTTCCCCATCGATCGTCCGCTGAGGCGCGAAAACCTCTCCGGCGAAAAACAGGGTGAACATCGTAGCCGCCCCAAGGCGGTTGTAGTTGGTCGGCCAGGACATGGCGGGATACTCGTCCCCCTCGTAATGGTGGAGCAGGCCCGCTCCGACCGCCGGAATCTTTCCGATATCCATACCCGCCGACTCGATCGTCCAGCCGGGCGCGCCGTCACCCCCGGTAAACCGGCTCCACACGTCCTGGTGCGGATCTATCCAGATCAGAATCCGGTGATCGGCAGCCTTCTCGCAGACGGCCCGAATATAATCGATATATTCTTCGTCGTAGAGGCCGGGGCCCGCATGCTCAATCGCCTCCCAGGTCACCACCAGGCGGACATGGTTCATTCCCCATTCGGCAAGACGGCCGAAGTGTTCGTCCGCCTGTGAAAGAGGAAAGGGGCGCCCGGTAAAGGAAAGGTTTTGGTGATCGGTAAAAGAGAGGGGGTCGGCAGTGCTTGTGGGATGGTGGAAATTTTCTGCCCCCTGTTCCGATGCGGATTTGCTCTTGTTCGCCGGCAACGGGGCGTCTGTGACCGAGAAGGGCAGCTTCGAGCTTCCGCCGAGGTTCACCCCCCGGAGAATTATCTCCCGTCCGAAACTGTCCAGGAGTCTGCCCCCCGAAGCGCGGAGGATATCTGCAGGTGCAGTATGATCTGGATTCGTCATAGTCGTATCTCCTTGAAAAGCCGGAAGAATTCGGGAAAGGTAACCTGTACCGCCTGCGTTCCTCTTATCGTCGTCGGGCCTTCTGCCGCCAGGGCCGCAACCGCCAGCGCCATTACCACCCGGTGATCATCGTGGCCCTCAACGGTTGTTCCGGTCATCCGGGAATCGGCCCCACGGATAACCAGGCCGTCGGCCAGTTCCTCGATTGCCGCTCCCATCCTGCCGAGTTCCTCCGCCATGACAGCGATCCGGTCGGTTTCTTTCTCCCGTGCCTGGGGAACGTTTATCAGGCGGGTCTCTCCCTGTGCATACGTCGCTGCTGCTGCCATGACCGGCAGGGCATCGGGGGTGGCGTTCAGGTCGAAGGTTCCCCCCGAAAGCCGCTCCCCGCAGGAAAAATCGGGTCCGCTAATAACCAGCTCAGGCGATCGCAATTCGCTCCCTTCGGTCTCGTGGAACCCGGCTTCCCGGAATTCCACTCGGCAGCCCATCTCTTCGAACATGCTTACCACGGCTTTGTCGCCCTGGCTGTCGTTCATGTCCAGACCGGCAAGGGTCAGAGAAGAACCGGTAATCGCAGCAGCCGCCAGAAAGAAACTTGCCGAAGAAAAATCCGCCGGGATGCTTGCCTCGAAGGGGCGGTACCGCCTGCATCCGGGAATCTCGAATTGCCGGAATTCATCCCGGTTGTAGCGGATCTCCTGCCGGTCGAGCCAGGAGAGGGTCATTTCCACATAGGGCACCTCGTTGAGCAGGGGGACATCGATGACTGTTTTGTTTTCGGAGTCCGGGCGGTTTCGCGAGCCGGCGGTTTCCGGGGAAATGCCTTGATTCTGTGGCCCGGCAGCGCTTTGCCGGCCGGCCTGCCCATCGCCGCCAGGGCAAATCAATGGCGCAGCAAGGAGCAGGGCCGACAGGTACTGGCTGGTAGGGCACTCGATGCTGGTTCGCCCCCCCGAGAGAGGACCGGTGATCTCGAAGGGGGTGTGGATCTCGGCGGCCGGGGACTGCTGCTCTGAAGAGAGGAGCGGGCGGACCCGGGCGCCCAAATCACTGAGCGCCGCGAGAAGCGGTCCCACCGGTCTGCGTCTGATCTGCTCGTCCCCGTCGAAGCGGACCGGAAACGGCAGGAGGGCCGCAACCGCGGCGGCAAGGTAGAGGGTGGTGCCGGAGTTTCCCACGTCTATGTGGACAGGTTCGGCGGGGTTGTTTTCTGCCGGCGCCTGCGCATTCTTCTGTGCCCCGTGCGCGGAGGCCGTCGGGGTTGCTGTTCCTTTGGCCGCTGCCATCCCGATGCCGGTTACCACCCAGAACTCCGAACCATCGGCCTCCCGCTTCCGTTCCACCTTCCCGCCGAGGGCTTCCACGGCATGCCGGCAGGCTTGTGTGTCCGAGGAATCGAGGGGGTTGTGTATCTTGCTCTTCCCCTCCGCCGCCAGGGCAATCAGCAGTGCCCGTATTGTGTGCGACTTCGAAGCAGGCGGGGCTATCCTGCCACCGATTTTCCCGGGAACAACCACGGTATCCATGCATCCTCCGGACTTTCTGGTTTATCGACAGTCCATTGTCGACAGCCCGGAGAGAACTGTCAAGGAAGCAGGTGAACTGCAAAGCTGGGGGAGCGATTTAGAATGACCTGGAAGTGCGGTTCTCCGCTGTTACCGGGAAGAGATCGACAGCCCCCTGATCCTTGCTGAGTAGTTCGTCTCGCCGTTTCCGGTCTTGTATCTGAACTCGAAACGGGTAAAGGCGCTGTGTCGCTCGTCTTCGATCGTGAGTACCTGCTCCCAGGAGTCCTGCTCCCCGGAGTTTTGCAGGTATACGCGGATATTACCGTCACCACCGGATTCTCCAAGCGGAGAGAGCTCGAGGCGAAAGCTGATCCACTCCGCATCGGTTCCCGTTGCTGTCTGTATCCCGGACCGGGCGTTTTCCAGGTCGGCACCGTTGCCGGCTTTGAGTTCGAAGTCGGAGGTTGTATTGACCTGGTCCGAGTGGTTGGGCCGGTACATGAGTTCGTAGGCCGCCTCATCTCCGTCGTAGAGCTGCAGATATATCTTGTTGTTTTCCTGGTAGTTCTGGTCCGAGGTCCCGGCGGCCTTTTCCGAGGGAAAGATCACCTGCCACTCAGCTGCTATGGTGGCCCCCTTGCTCCGGTCGAAGCGGATAATCTCCGGACTCATGAAGGTCGACAGATCGCTCCATCCGCCGCTGCCGGTGGTAACGATCTCTCCCTGCTCGTTGACTTCCACCGCGTTCACGCCGGTGAACCCGTAATCCGAAAGATCGTCACTCGAGCCGTCGGGGGTATAATTGTGGTCTTCGTTTACCGGCAGGGTGCGCTCTCCGTCTTCCTGCAGTGTGGAATCGCCGCCGAGGGGATTGGAGCATCCGGTAATACCAAAGGCCAGGACAAGTGCTGATGCTGCGATAACGAGGTGAAGACGGGATCGTGTGCGGATTTCCGGTGTTGCGGGTTGAGATTGTCTGTTCTTTGTTCTTTCTTCCATCATCGTCACCCCCTTTTGGGTACGTTCTGTATAAACCTAAGCAAAAACCGTGCCATGCCTTCATGGTTTTGGGGATGGTGGTGAGTGAAATAAATATCTGTATTACAGGGAATTACGAAGGAAAAAAGATGTTGCCGGGCCGGAAAGAAAAGCGGGTGATGGTTCCGGCCTTATGCAAAATGCATGGAGGCCCCGGCCATTCCCCGGAAAAATGCAGGTAACTTGCGATTATACGGAAAGTTATCAGGATCTGTACCGAATTCATAGGTATGCAGGATGCATGAGGGTTTTCGGTGTCGGCTGCAGGGCTGCGAAAGGAGTCCCAATCATCGGGCCGGAGAATGACATTTGCCGGTCAGGCTCAAATATCCCGTATCATAAGGGGCGGTTTCGCCAGCTCCACCAGAAACCACGCAGCCATTCCCGCCATCGGATGAGACCTTCCGGCGCTTCGGGAGACGGCAATCCGCGCCAGAGTGAGCTTTTCCGCCGCCATCGACCGGGTTCCGGCCCGTCCTCCCGCCTGGTACTGAAAGAAATCCCGCTGACCATCCAAAAAAAGTCTGCGCCCATAGCCGTAGTTGCGAACCTGCTGCGAGGTCCGGAGGCTTTGAAATTCCATCCCGGTAAAGGCCTGGAAAACGCCTCCAAAGACATTCGAGTACAGCTCCGCCCAGTAGAGCACCGTAGCCGTTACCCGCTCGGCCCGCCGACGCACCGTTGCCGAAGTATACAAACGCCGGTTATACAAACCCATCAAAAAGTATTGGCGCAGTGCCACGTAGAGACATGCCCGCGGTTCACGAAGCCTCGGGAAACCCGCCTCGGCGATCAACGCAAAGGGATCCACCTGCAATGCGGCAGCTCCCGCACCCCCGGCAGCTCCCGCACCCCCGGCAGCCTCCGCACCCCCGGCAGCTCCCGCACCCCCGGCAGCTCCCGCACCCCCGGCAGCCTCCGCACCCCCGGCAGCCTCCGCACCCCCGGTCTGCGTCCGTCCGCCGGGCGGAGACTGTTCGGCCGGCCGGCTTTCCGTCTGAGAACCGGCCGGTCTGCCGCCGGGCGAAGCCTCCGCCTCTTCTCCTGCCCGCTGGGCCAGCGCCGATTGGGCAGACTCGTAAAATTGACTCAGCCGTACAAACGCACTCCCGTCTCCTCCACTCAGGTCCGGGTGAGTCCGCTTGGACAGATAGCGATACACCTTTCGCAGGTCGTCTTCCGAGTATTCTCCGGATTCGAGGATCTTGTTCAACAGCCCTTGGAAGTCGTGCTCGGCCTCTCTCCCCATGCAGCGGAGCCTCCTTTCGCAATTATACACCCTTCCGCCGTTTTTCGGTATGGATCCTGTGGCGGCCGTTTTCAGGAGCCTGACTGCTCTTCAAGGAATCCGGAGACATATTGATAAAACGGTACTATCCGTAGATACTGAAAGAAATGGCAGAGAAGCCGAAGGCTACTAAAAAAAAGAGCGGTTCCGGCAAGGGCTCTGGAAAACTCAAGATAAGCAACAATTGGAATGCCATCAGCATCATTGCCCTCTCCCAGAACAATCCCCTCAAAGCACTCGCCGAGTTCGTGGAAAACAGCATCGACGCCAACGCCACCGAAATAACCCTCGTCCGGGGGAAGGATCGGGGGCAGTATTACCTCAAGATCATAGACAACGGGGACGGGATCGACGACTTTACCTATGTGGCTACCCACATTGCCGATTCGGTCAAGGCCAAGCTAAAAAAAGAGGGGGCCGAAGGCATTCAGGGGGAGTTCGGAATCGGCCTGTTGAGCTTCTGGACCGTCGGCGAGGAGCTTACCATTACCTCAACCGGCTCGGAGGGAGTAACCCGCCGGATGCATCTGGTACGGAACAATCCCGGCTATTCGCTGCAGCAGGTGAACAAGCTCATCGGCGACCGGGGTACCACACTCCTCATCCGGCCGATTCTTGCCGGCGTTCGCCGGCTCACCGGAGAGAAAATACAGCACTACCTCGCATCGGAACTGCGGGAGCGGATAAACCGCCGGGGCGTGCTCATCAAGATAAACGACCGCAGATCGAGGAAAGAGCTGGTGGTCGAGCCGCACAAGTTCAGCGGCCGGCTCCTTCACCACCTGCCGAGTGTTGCCGGCCCCTTCGGAGAGGTCTACCACGAGATCTATCTCAACACCCCATCCCACGAAAACCGGGTAGGCCTCTACCGGAACGGTACCCGGGTCCTGCCCTCTCTCAGCTCAATAGACCACTTCAATCAAGAACCCTGGAACTCCGGATACTTGACCGGCATCGTGGACGTCCCCTTTCTCCAGCTCACCCCTGGAACCAGAGACGGGATCGTCTACGACGATGCCTTCGAGAGTTTCGCCGTATCGATGGACCCGCTCGGCCAGGCCCTTCAGCAGATCATCGAGGAACAAAAACGGGCGGAAGAAGAAACGGCGAGCAGAAAAATCCTCCACCGGATATCCAAGGCCATCAAGGAGGCCCTCTCGTTCCTGCCCGAGGAAGAGTACGGTTGGCTCTCGATCGGAGTCGGTGGCGGGAGCCGCGGCTCGGACAAAGAAAATA
>JAIPGG010000049.1 GCA_021736255.1 Spirochaetales bacterium
CATTGAAAAAACAGAGCAGATGATGTCTTGGAATTTCTCTTTTCTGCTTTTCTTCGGTGTTTTTCTCATGGTTATCCTCTTGTATTGTTCTGTATGCAGTTTCAATCCTTTCCTGTCACCGTGTTGCCTCACCCAAAAATCTAACCGTAATCTTCTGATGCCTCATCGAAAAATCTAACCGTAGTAGCAGTAGTGTCATTCTTTTTTGCTTCTTTTTTTCTATCTTTGGGGATACTGTAGATAAATAAAGTACCATAGCAAAACAATACTACGGTCCCGTTTCATTGGCAATGCATCACTCCATCAAGGGTGCTTTTGAAAAGCTAAAATGTTTTGGATTTTTCGGTTTCTAAGAACCATCTGATCTCAGAGCCAGTACCCCTTGCTGTTTCTGCTCATAGAGGCGCAGGAGCTTGCCGACCGCTTTATCGACCAGCCGTTTTTGTTTGACTATGTGAATGCTCTTTGCACGCTTTCTCAACTTGATCTTGACCTCCTCATCGATATCCTTTGATTCGAGCAGTCGGAGATAGGGGGGCTTAGGATCATCATAGACTTTTTTCACTCGTGCACCGATCCTCGTTTTCTCAATCAGGCGCACCGACGGATAATAGTAATTCAACAGAGGGCAAAGATGGGTATAGACCTCCTGAAGCGCTTCAAACTCCTGTTGTGTGTCAAAGCGATAATACCCGACGGTGCGCCTGACGGACAAATCATTTTTTTGTTCAACAAAGCAATTGTCATTCTTGTGATAGGGGCGGCCGCGGGTAAAGGTAATCTGATGATCGTTTGCCCAGGTCCACAGCTGATGATTAATGAACTCACCTCCATTATCGCTGTCGACCCCTTTCATAGGATAGGGTAAGTGTTCGTAGATATGCTCAGTCTCTTCCTTTACCCATCTATGGGCCTGATTCCTCAGTGCTCTCAGCTCTACCCATCCTGAATATACATCTGTGGCATCGAGAGTTAAACAATACTCGCCTCGGCTGCTTCCTCCGTCATGAGAGACACGATCAAGCTCAAAAAAACCTGGCTTTCTCTCATCCCAATCAAAAAACACCCGTATAGGGATCTGGTGCTTGAGAAGAGTCCCGGCCCTGGTGGTACTGCGCCCTTTTACCTGCAATTTTTTTCGCTCCCCGGCCAGAAGGCGGTCTATCGTGGAAGCACTTATGCTCATGAGTTTCTCCCGCACCTCATCGCTGATGGCGAACTCTTGATCCTCGTACAATAGGTCCATATTCATCCGTAAGAGAACCACCAGGCGTTTGCCGCACATGTAGTCAAAGGTCTGCCATATCTGCTTCAGCGCCTCTCTGATCGCCTCATCATAGATCCTTTTCCCTTTTCTCTTTTTCTGTTTCATAGGGGCGCCAACAACGAGTTTTACCGCCTGCCCGTCCACCATACGCACCCGTTCTTTGCCCCAATGCGACAGGAGGTGAATTGCATATTTTCGGTTGTACCCTGTCGTTCGGACAAACTCATCGAGAATGGCTTTTTTGCCTTTCTTATCTGAGGTTCTGTACCTCAATGCCGTTTCTCTGGTGATAGATCGTTTTTCTTTCATCGTTAGCCCCATCCTTTTCCTCCACAGGCTATCTTCTTCTCCCTGTGGATAATTTGTTAGGGTTAGATTTTTCGATGAGGCAATTCTTTTTTTGGGTTAGATTTTTAATGAGTCAACGCGGGTGCTTGACAACCGCCGGAGCCGCGTATACTATGCAACCATCTATGGGGGTGTAGCTCAGTTGGCTAGAGTACCTGAATGGCATTCAGGGGGTCACGGGTTCGAATCCCGTCACCTCCATATACTGCATACCAGTAAAAGATATGGCTGAATCCAACAGTTCGGATAATGTCTTCTCCGGTGATATGGATCCCGAGATCGCTGATCTCATGGGAATTGAAGAGGAAGATCAGCCCGGCTTCAATGACCTTTTCGGCGACGGCGAGTCATCCCAGGAGGGAGAAGAAGCAGAAGAGGTCGACCTCACCCGACAAGCCTTCCCGGAAATCACACAATTCACTCTCGAAAAACCTCAGCCCTATTTTCAGGACAAGAACTACTATCAAAAGGTCCTCACCGGCGAGGGAGAGGTAGCGAAGCGCGTCCATTCATACCTGGCATCGTTTTTAAAAGCCCAAGACCCTCAGGACCGGTCCCTGTACCGGAACAAGCTCATACCCGCTTACTGGGAACTGCTGAGTACGATCATATCCAAGGGCATTCCTAATGTCCCCGAACCCAAGGCGCTCGCTCTCCGTTACGGCGTACTCGCTCCCCACATCATCAGTCCCGAACAACGGTCCATGTTCGGCTCGGTCCTCCTGGAAAACAATACCGGAGAGCCGGTTTACTACGTGGATGAATGGCTCAAAAGGGTAGGTTCGGGAGCGGCCAATCCCTCCGCTACCGACGAGGTAAAACAGGCCAAGAGCAATACCAAGCAGAAACTCAACGCCCGTCTGGAAAACATCCGCGGGCAAAAGGAAGCAGTCAAGGGGCAGGTCAAGCAACGAACCATGGAAATGGAGGGAATGGAAGAGAAACTCACCCAACTTGCCGAATCCCTCAAGCACCATACAACCCGCCCCGGACACGAAGACCTCCGGGATTTCTACAACTCGGGGCAGCGGGACGCTCTCTCTCACATCATGGACACCGCCAGGAACCTTGCAAAAATCGACCGGGAAGTGGAAAAACAGTTCGACAAGCTCAACGAACTCTCGGAAGAAGAGAATAAATACAAAGACAAGGCCGGCGATCTCGGTGATACGGCTGCCGTGGACAGGAAAACCATCGAAAGCGAGTTCAATACCGTACGGCAAATGGCAAAACTCTGTACCGGCCGTCAGGGAAACCACTTCCCCATCGTAATGAAACAGTATCTTCGCTCAAGCATCAGAGACATGGCGACCAGAGAAAACGTCATCCACCAAATGGCTCTGGTAGAAAAGATAGACCCTGATGTTTTCACCCGGACCTTCAAACAACAAAAGAACCGGATCGTTCCCTACACCATTCTCATTCCCTCCTACGGAGACATGGGAATATGCTGGGAACCCTTCGAACGCCACAACCGGGCATCGAGCCGCGGAAGGCTGGCCCTGCCCCTCTATCCCAAAGACCTTCCCACCTCCGTCATAGCCGCGCTCGGCGATCTGCGCTGGCAGGTCGCAAAGGAAAAAGCCCAGCATTACTGGATGGAAGAGGGGCTGACCGGAAAATATTATCAGTGGTTTTCCGAACGCAGAATGAAAGGGGATGTCAGGGACGCCTTTGTGCAGGATTATGTCCTCTGGATTACCAAGGAGAGCGAGGGCCAGCAGAAACTCGACCGGGATGTTCGCCCCGTTTTCTGGCGATTCGTTCCCTTCCCCACGGAAATCAAAGACCGGCTCAAGAACCGCGGCTTTGTATACACCGAACTCTACAAGAAGGATGTAAACCGCTCCATGTCCGACGGCTATTGATCAGCCGACTTGTTTCGTTTGTTTCCCAGAATCGGCTGGAAATACCGGTCCAAATCGACAAAGCGCGCCAGCAGCCTGATCAGACTGTGATAGATCCCGTAGGTGCCGCCGAGGGTTACCGCAAAAAGAAGAACCATCATCAAAGGGGCCCTGCCCGAAGAGGCGAAACCCGGCAGAAAGCGGCCGAACAAAAACATTCCCAGAAGGAACAGGGCTATCATGATGATGATATTGATCACTGTGGCCCCGAGCAGAAACAGAACAGTATTGAGCTTTTTATTCATTCTCTGTGCTCCCCGGTCCGGCAGCGCGTTCGCTCCGCAAATCATCCGGCGGATTGAAAATAAAGGCCGCCGCCAGTATCACACCGCATATTACTACGGCGGAGTCAGCCACATTGAATGCAGGCCAGCGCGGCAGCCCGAGAAAGCGGAAAAACTTGATATCGATAAAGTCCACAACCCCCTCCGGACGAAACAACCGGTCGACGAGGTTCCCAAACCCGCCGCCGAGTATACCGGCCAGAGACCATCGGTGGACCGGATAGAGTTCCCTGCTGCGAACCATATAGAACCCGATAAAAATCAAAACACCAAGAGGCAGCAAAATAAAAAGTAGTGAGCGCAGCACCTCGGAGGCACCCATTCCGATACTGAAAGCGATCCCCAGATTCCTGACGTGAATGATCCGCAGGAAATCATCTCCCAGGGTCCAGGCGACCCCGTGCATGGGAATGGTCTTGATGATAATGAGCTTGGTGATCTGATCCACCGCAATAATAAGAAGGCTGAGCAGGAACGGGCGAAGCCGCCCGGAATGCTGCAGCATTTTTCGAACCGTCACCTTTTCCGCCTTACAGTCCGGTGGGCACATCGAAAAAGAGTGTTTCGATATCGGTGTCTTCTGCAACCCGCTGTGCCAGGGCCCGTACTCCCCAGATCTCGGTTTCATAGTGCCCGGCGAACAAAACATTGATTCCGCTTTCGAGACTGAGATGGTAGATCGAGTGATCCGCATCCCCGGTAATGTACATGTCCAGTCCTGCATCGATCGCCTGCGCTACTTCGCCGGAAGCGCCGCCGGAAACGATTCCGACGGACTTTACCGATTCCGGACCAAATGGAAGAAGCTGTTGTTTGCCGCCGCGGCCTGAGTCTATCAGCCGTGCCGCTTCCTTCGGGGTGACCGCTTCGGGAAAACACCCCTGCATTCCGATCAACCGGCCCTTGTACTCTCCGAATGGCCGGACCTCTTCGAGACCGAGCAGATGTGCGAGTACCGCATTGTTACCGAGCTCAGCGTGCCGGTCCAGCGGAAGGTGCATCGCCGCCAGGGCCATATCATGCTTCAAAAGAAAATCAAGGCGAGCACGGTGGGAACCTGCAACCTTCAGAGGCTTTCCCCAGAACAGGCCGTGATGCACCACAAGGAGATCCGCACCCCAATCGGCTGCCCGCTCGAACGAATCGAGGCAGGCATCCACGGCAAAGGCCGCTTTCCCGACCTCCTGATTCTTCCGGCTTACCTGGATACCATTCATCGACGGGTCGACTCCGGCCACTTCTTCAGGCTGAAAGAGTTCCTGTAAATAGTTTTCGAATTCCTGTAACTGCATAGAGGTTCCCCGCTCAGCTCTCCCTGTTCAGTATCTCGTCCAGCCCTTCGTGGGTCTTCATGAGTGAATTGAATACCGCCTGTGAATCGCCGAGAAATTGGGACATTCTTTCCAGAGAATCCAGACCATCTCCGAGGGCATCGTTCTGTTCCTTGATTGCTCCGGATATCTGTCCGAGGGAGTCATAGGTTTCGTCCACAGCCGCGGTGTTTTCCTGGAAGGTATCCTTGATCCATTGCAGATCCTCTCGAAAACTGTCCATCACGCTCATGAACTGATTCATCTGTTCGTTGATGGTACCAATCGCCGTCGAGAAATCAGAGATGGTTGTCGCGATCTCGTCGGCAAACTCTCCTGTCTGATTTGCCAGGGTCCTTACCTCGTTGGCGATAATCCGAAACCCTTTTCCGGCCTCGCCGGCCCTGGCCGCCTCGATGGAGGCATTAATTGCCAGAATATTCGTACGGTCGGAGACATCATGGATCTCGCTGGTAATGGAAACGATGCTTCGGCTCTTTTCGGCCAGGTCTTTGAAGAGCGTGTTGATTCCCTTCGCATTGTCCGCCGCATCGGAAATCTCTTTGAACCGAGAAGAGATTCCTTCCTGGATCTGAGAGGTCTTGTCCTTGATCTCTTTGGACCGGGATTCAATTTTCGATGCGTTGTCGGTGGTACTGCTGCTTGTTGCCCGTATCTCCTCGAAGGCAGCCACCACCGTATCAACAGACTCCTTGATGAGATCCACATTCCGGGTAATGATCTCCATGGAATGCGCCGTTACAGCGCTGAGGACGATTCCCTTGTGATACCCAACGACAAAATTGTTGATCGTCGCATTGAAATTCGAAAAGCTTCCTTGTGTTATTCCGTTCTGATCACTCATACATCCTTCCCCATTTGATAGAGTGAATCGAGATCATCCGTGCCACAGCGGAGTCCATCGAGCCAGTCGAGAAAACGGCCTGCGGTATCCTCTCGAAAAATGGCGCCGTGCTGAGGACAGATCATCGACGGACCGAGACTCTTGATCAGAGAGACCCACTTCCGGAGCACGGCATTTCCGGCCATATATCGCCGGTGAAAGGTCTCCATAAGCTTAACATGCTCATCGAAGTCTTCAACGAATACATATTCATCCCCCTCGGGAAAAACGGCAGCACCGATATCCCCGCTGAACATAATCTTCGATGCATCGTCGAAAACCGTGTAATTACCGGTGGAATGGAGAAAATGGGCCGGAACAAAACGGAGGCGGTTCCCGCCGGCAAGGTTCAGACTGCTGGCCGTATCTTCGATTCCCAATACCCGGCTGGTATCGACAATACCGAAGTGAGGCAGAAACCGGAGCCACAGCGAAGAAACATAGATTTTGGCGGAGGTAACCCCGAGCCACAGAGCAATACCGGAGGATACGTCGGGATCCTGATGGGAAAAGATAATCGTATCGATATCGTTGATGTTGATGAATCGGCTGACCACAGCAACTACCCGGGAAAACAGGTGGACCCCTCCCGGATCGACCAGAGTTCCCCGGCCTTTGTCGATAATCAGGTATTGATTGGTCTGAACCACTCCGCGCTTGAGGTTCGGATCCGCACCGAGCCAGATAAAGGAATGGTCTCCTTCCTGGTAGAGTACCCTGCCGTTTACATCTGCTCCGCTTATCATACTGAATCATCCTCCCGGGGGTTCTCCCCCCTTTCTTCATTTTATTGTTAACGAATATTCTGGTGTTTACAAGGGGAGGCGGATCTTTTCTTGACAGATCCTTTTTCATTTCCGATACTTCTGAAAAGTAATCTTCAAAAGTTGGATAGAAAGATGGCGAAATCAATTGACCCAGCGAAAATAAAAAAGGCTATAGCAAGTTCCATTCCTATCTCTATAAAAACCTACACACTGCCGCACGAGACCGAGGAGTACCTCGAAGAGGTACTCGGCGCCTTTCTGCGGGAGATGGGACAGGAAAACCTGAAAGACAGTATCGCCTACTGTCTGCGGGAATTGGCGGTAAATGCAAAAAAGGCGAACACCAAACGAGTCTATTTTCTCGAGGAAAACCTTGATCTCGAAAACGACGAGGATTACCGCGAGGGCATGAAGGGGTTTAAAGAGCAAACCCTCAGCAACATCGATTATTACCTGCAAAGACAGAAAGAGGCCGAACTCTACATCAAGGTGGTCTATCACGTAAAAGGGCAGACCTTGAATCTGGCTGTACGGAACAATTCCTTGATCACTCGAAAGGAGCAGATGCGGGTCTATGACCGGATAGCCAGGTCCCGGGCCTTCGAGAGTCTGGAGGAGGCCCTTTCCACTGTTCTCGACGATTCAGAGGGGGCCGGTCTCGGACTGGTTATTCTGGTATTGATGCTCAAGAAACTCGGACTCGATGAGGACGCCTTCGATATTGACACCGAGAATGGAGAGACGGTTGCATATATCACCATCCCCTTCTCCGAAGTCCAAGCTGAAAACCTCGACATTCTCTCGAAAAAGCTGGTCAGAGAAGTAGAAGCTCTGCCCCAGTTTCCCGAGAAAATCGTGTATTTGCAAAAGCTCATCAACGACCCGGAATCAGAGATCAGCGAGATCGCCAGACAGATAAGTACGGATCCGTCCCTTACCGGCGAGCTTTTAAAAGAGGTCAATTCGGCGAAATACTATGTTTCTAAACGGGTAGAAAGCATAATCGAGGCCGTGAAACTCATCGGTCTTCGGGGACTTAGAAACCTGCTCTATCAGAAGGGGACCCAGAAAATATTGAACGGCAAGGCCGACCAACAGGAAGAACTCTGGGACCACTCCTTCCGGGCCGCCTACTACGCCTATCAGCTTGCCCGCAGTTTTAAGCGGGGAAAAAAGCACATCATCGATGATGCCTATGTCGGGGGGATCCTGCACGACATAGGAAAAATCATCTTTTCCTCGGTGCATCCCCAGCTGCTCGAGAATATCGGCGATTTCTGCCGGGAAAAGGGAATTCCCAATCAGCTCTTCGAGGACCTCTCAGCCGGATTGAACCATGCCGAACTCGGGGCCATGATTGCCGAAAAATGGAATTTTCCTCAACCGCTTATTGAAACAATCCGCTACCACCACACGCCGGGCAAGGCTTCACGGGATTACCGGGAGATCGTCAACACCGTCTATCTGGCAAATCTGCTCTGTGTGCTCGATCCGTCCAATCTTTCGATCGATCAAGTGGAGCGAGAGGTAATGGATGATTTCAACATCAACTCGGATGCACAGCTCAAGACAATCCAGGACAAACTCGCCACCACTTTCAAGCACCACTTGAGCAAGAAAGCAGCAGACTGAACCGGCGGACAACCGAAACAGCATCTCGTGAAAACACTTGACGAAAGCGGATCTATATATTAAATTCAAAATATAGAACAAACACCTTCAGGAGGAAAAAATAGATGGCAGTTTCTCTTTACACTACACCGACCTGTTCGTATTGCCGGAAAGCCAAACAGTACTTCCGGGAAAACCGGATCTCATTCAAAGAGTACAATGTAGCGAAAGACCTGCGCCGAGCCGACGAGATGATGAAAAAATCAGGGCAAATGGGCGTTCCTGTTATTGATATTCACGGGAAAGTCATTGTAGGATTCAACCAGAGTGAAATTGAAAAGGCTCTGAAGCGCTGATACAAAAGAAGCAACAGAATATCAGAAAAGAAACGTTCCTGTCCGAACAACGCAGGAACGTTTTTTTTAAGGAGGATGCATGAGTTATACCACGAGAATCGACTGGAAGGGAGGAATGGCCTTTGACGGAGAACTGCAGGGCCATCCATTCAAAATCGACGCAGCGGAGAATCACGGCGGGAAGAATTACGGCCCCACACCCAAACCGATGATGCTTTCGAGTCTTGCCGGCTGCACCGCCATGGACACAGTGGCCTTGCTGGATAAATTCAAGGTCTCTTTCGACAGCTTTGCCGTGGAGGTTGATGGCGATCTGGCGGAGGAACATCCGAAGGTCTATACAAATATCCGGGTGAAGTTCATATTCAGCGGGAAAAACCTGGAAGACAGCCGCAAGAAGATTGAAAAGGCAATCAATCTCTCTCAGGAGCGCTACTGCGGGGTAGCCGCTATGGTCAGGAATACTGCCGAAATCAACATCGAGGTTGTTCTGAACGAGTCATAGAGCTCTCGAACCAGCGGTTGGCCAGAATTCCGAAGGCCACCCCCACATTCAACGAAGCCTTGGTGCCGGTCAGGGGAATAGAAACCAGACCGGCACTTTTTTTTGCGATTTCCAAAAGTTCGGGTGATACGCCCAACTCTTCAGATCCCACTACGACAATCCCCGCCCGGGGAAAAACAAATTGATCCACTGCTTCCCCGCCCAGCTCGAGAGCAAAAACCGGCAGGCCCGCCTTCACCATAGCGGCCGCTTCATCCGGCCCGGACCTGCGCCACTCCATCAAATCCACCGCCCCCATGGAACTGCGGATCGACCGGTTGTGGGAAGGATCTGCGCTCCCTGCCGAAAGAAAGACCTCGGAAAACCCATGAGCCTCGGCAGTACGGAAAATGGACCCGACATTGAAAGGCGAGCGAATCCCGTCGATAAACACTCCCCGGAACAGACCGCTGTCCTTGCCGCTCCTCTTGCCGGAGCCTGGACACCGCCCTGTCTGAACCCCGCTGCGGTCGCCGGGGTTCTGCATATCCCAGTCCGCCGGAGCAATATCGAGAAGGGTCAAGATCCGGTGGCGCAGCTCGTTGAGATTCCGGCGCAGCTCGTCAGCCGGTTCCCGGTCCGGCTGCGGTTTTTGCCGGTCAAGGCTCCCTCCGGTTGCTGTAAGCCGCTGCAGAAGAACCGCGAGGTCGCCTCTGCCGGCTGTAATTTCAGGGTGCTTTTCAAGTAAAAGAGCCGCCAGCCCCCGCAAATACCGCCGGTCTACCGCCTCATCCCGGGCAAGCCGGCGCTCTGTATCCGAAAGGAGAGAGGCAATTTTTCTCAAACGGGTTCCCGCCGGAAGGCCGGAAAGTTTTCGCAGGTTTATCATAGGCGCAATCTTCCGGCAGCCGGAGGTTAATAGGCAGACTGGATCAACCGTTTGAGCGATTCTCCGGTTGGTCCGCCGTCGGTATATCCGGAATAAGGCATCTCGAGAACGCGCGGAACCAACAGAAGAAGATCATCGATAGGTACATCCATATCACCGAGCCTGGTCCTCACTTGTGCTCGACCCATCAGAGTCCTGACGGTCTCCGCAATACGCCCTTGAAACTCCTTCTTTTCATCTGAGTCGTTCTCTTCAGCCTGCTCACCCGACGGCTTGAGCGCCGAGGCAATTGCACGCAGCCGTTCATTGTTGGCGGGGAGCAGGGAATCGAGCACATGCGGCAGGAGAACGGTACCGACCGCAGGCGAGGAGATGCCGAAAGCGCCGCCGAGACCCATTGCCAAAAGGCTTGCCGGACCGATGCCTGTTTGACCGAGACCGATCGTACCGAGCAGACCTGCCTGCATGGCATTCGCCCGCACAGTCAGGTTTTTGGCTTCTTCATCCGAAAGCCGCAGGTTCCCGCTGAGCCCGGCCAGGGCTTTCAGGAGTATCGGGTTGGAAAGAAAGGAAGAAGACCGTGCGGCCAGACCTTCTATGATCATCAGTACGGCAGAGAATTCTGCGAGGGTAATCTCCCGGCCGGTTTTCTTCATGCTGAGCCGGGGATCAAAAAACGCGGCCACTGCCATCTCCTGCTGGGTAAAAACCACCTGTGGAGTACCGTCCCGCCAGTCACTTACCGGAGCATAGTGAAGCAAAAAAAAGGGATCCAGACAGAAGGTCGGAACCGAAACAAAGTGGAGAGGTCTCCAGTCGGGAACCTCCGCATTGAAGTAGTCATAGAGGTTCGGGTTGCCGGGACCGAGAGCCGCGACAATTTTGGCCGCCGAAAGCACTCTGATGTCGCCGAGGCCGATGACTATCTGCGTATAACTCTGCTGAGTAAGGTCAATCGCCTGCTGTATAGCGTTACTGGTATTGTGATAACCAATGTCGGAAAAAACGAGGGCGTCTATCTCTGCTGATTTGAGAGCGTCGACAAGCTGCTGGGGATGCTCGTGCCTGGCTTCCTCTTCATCACAGATTATGAGGGCTCGCGTGCCTTTTCCGGAAAGAAACTGAGGAAGCTCATGAATGGTGTCGATGCCATAGAGAATTTTTGGGGGTACTTGAAAGGAGAGGTCGGCCATTAAACACCGAAGAGATCGATGATCTTATCGGCAACAGACTCGATGACTCGGGAATTGATGTAATTAGGATCCTGAAGCTTCTTTTTTACTTCCTCCACCCGATCCATGCGAACATCATCGACATTCTTCATATTCTCAGTGGCAGCAAGGAGCTCAGCCTTGTTTCGAGCCTCGGAAGAGAGAGATATCGAGTCCGATTTTTCATTACGGACGGGTTTTGAGGTTTTATCAGTTTTGTTGACCTTAGATATGTGGTCTATAGGACCAATTCCGTCTATTGTCATTCCCTTCTCCCTTCCTTTCTCAATATCAATATCGACCCATTCATCATTGATTTTAACTCTTTTTCGGCCCGGAGACAAGGAGGGAAAATTCTCCCTTTTCCTTGAACTCCCCCGCGAAGCTTTCCGCTATTTTGTGAACGGGGCCTTCGATATATTCCTCGTGGATTTTTGTCATTTCACGTCCGATGCATAACCACCGCATATCATCTAAATCGGCAAGGTTGCGTATAAGCTTCACTATCCGATAGGGAGATTCGAACAAGAGAAAGGCATTTCCTGTTTCAAGCAGAGCGGCAAGCCGTTTTTTCCTGCGTCCCTCTCGGGGAGAAAGAAAACCGGCGAACATCAGATCCCCCGTTTCGTACTCCCCCGGAATACCAGCCACACTGACCAGCGCGGTGAAAGCGCTCGGACCGGGAAGCGGAACAACATCAAAGCCTGCATCACGGGCGGTACGCACCAGGATTCTTGCCGGATCGCTAACGGCGGGGGTTCCGGCATCAGAGATGTAGGCAGCTTCCTGCCCGGATTCGAGCAGTTTTACGATACCTGCGGCGCTTGCCTGTTCATTCTGGGCCCGAAGACTGATAAGGCGTTTCTTGATTCCGTAATGATTCAGAAGTTTTACCGTCCTGCGGGTGTCCTCACAGGCCACTACATCTACCTGCGCTAAGACCTCGACTGCACGATAGCTTATGTCGCCGAGGTTGCCCAAGGGCCCTGCGACAATATACAAACTCATCACCAACCTCTCTTTCTCGACTATACACAAACCGCCTTTCCCGGTCTATGATACCCAGTGTGATCGAAATACTCGCTCTTGCCGCAGCTGGACTCGTTCTCGTACTGCTGATAAGTCTCTCCCGACTGAAGGGAAACCGTGCGGCCGGCAGGCCCGATTCCGCCGGAAACAGTACCGTGCTGCACACGAAGCAGCCGAAGACCTGCCCCCTCTGCGGCAGCGAACTCGAAACGGGCGAACGGGTCCGCTCGGTGATCTACCCGGGGACTCCCGACCGGATAATGCACATCTTCGGCTGTCCCCACTGCTACCCCGCCAGACCGGACCCGAAACGCACCTGTCCGGTGTGCAAAGTGACCATGCCCGAAGAGGGACACCTGGTAGCACGAGTGTTTGAAAACGAACGGCGGACACATGTCCACGTTCTCGGATGCACGAGATGCAGGAGGCATGCATGAACCGGAACAAACCAAAGCGGAAGGATACGCCCCTCGGGCCCCGGCTCGGAGTGAAGGAGAAACTCGGTTTCGGAGTCTGCGATCTGGGCGGCAACCTCTTTTTTACCGTCATTGGGTTTTACCTGTTGATTTTTCTGACCGACTCAGTGGGTCTCCCGGCTGCCGTGGCCGGAACCGCCCTCATGATCGGAAAAATCTGGGACGCCGTCACGGATCCGGCGGTTGGATACCTCTCCGACCGCACCCGTTCGCGCTGGGGGAGGAGGCGCCCCTATCTGTTGTTCGGCTCCTTTGCCCTCTGGGCAAGCATGATCCTGCTGTTCACCTCCCCCGCCGGAACAGTTGGGGAAGGCAACATCAGCGGTGTCTTTATCTGGGCGTGTCTGAGTTTTTGTCTTGCCAATACAGCCCTGACGGTAGTGAACATACCCTATGGCGCCCTCACCCCGGAACTCACCCCCGATTATCACGAGCGCACAGTACTGAACGGGTATCGCATGTCCTTTGCCATCGTCGGCACCTTCATCGGGGCTGCCCTCGTTCTGCCGATCGTAGGACTGGCGGAGACAGAGCGGGCCGGTTGGAGTCTCATGGGAGCAGTCACCGGCGGTATTATGGCGGGAACTGCATTGATTACCTTCTTCACCGTCAAGGAACGCTTCAGGGCGGATGAAGCAGACACCAATGGTTCCACACCCGATAAGGCCTCCGGACTCGAAAAGGACTCGAGCGCCGAAGGACCGCCGATCAAAGGGGACAGACCCTCAGAGGGAGTACTGCAAAGTTACCTGTCGGCCCTGCGGGAAAAACCGTTTCTCCTCGCCCTGGTGCCGTGGACCCTTCACATTACCGGTGTCACGGTAATACAGAGCGCCCTGCTGTACTATTACCGTTACATATTTCGGGAGGAATCCGCCTTTCAGCTTGCCCTCTTGGTATTACTGCTGGCCGCCCTGCTGGCAATTCCGCTGTGGGTATGGGCGGCAAAACGAATCGGAAAAAAACTGGTATGGAATATCGGTATGGCGATCTTCGCTACAGTAATCCTGCTCTTCTTTTTCTTCGGAGAAACAGCCGGAGTGGGAGCATCCTACTACTTTTTGGCCGCGGCAGGTATAGGCTTTTCGACTCATTATGTTATGCCCTTTGCCATCCTTCCGGATGTAGTGGAATATGATGCCGATCGAAACGGGGTCCGCCGGGAAGGGGTTTTTTATGGACTGTGGACCTTTGTGAGTAAACTCGGGCAGGCTATAGCCCTGCTCGTAAGCGGCTGGGTACTGGATATTTTCGGCTACGTACCGGCTGCCGTGCAAACTCCCAGCGCAGAGTTCGGCATCCGTTTTCTTGTCGGGCCGGTTCCAGCCCTCCTTTTTGTTGGAGGAATTCTGACGCTTTCCTTCTACCCAATTACCCGGCGGGTCTACGAATCCCTTGTCAAAGAAAAGCCGCACGAGTAGAGTACAGCACATGGAAAACATGAAGAGAAGTCATACCTGTGGTGAATTGACACCCGCAGACAAGGGAAAACAGATCACCTTAAACGGATGGGTGCACCGAATACGCGACCACGGCGGCATTCATTTTATCAATCTCCGAGACCGCTACGGCATCACCCAGGTAGTGGTGGATGAAACCGCCCCCCAGACCCTGAAAGATCTTGCTGCATCTCTTAAATTTGAATACTGCATTGCCGTCAGGGGAACCGTCCGGCCCCGCCCGGAATCGATGGTCAACCCGGATATGCCTACCGGCAGCATCGAGATAGAAGCCAAGGAAATCGAAGTGCTCTCGGCTTGCGAAACCCTTCCATTCATGGTCGACGAGCGAAGCGAGGCCCGGGAAGAACTGCGGCTGAAATACCGGTTTCTCGACCTTCGGAGCTTTGCTATGCAGCAAAACATCCGTCTGCGGCATGAGGTCTCCTTTGCCGCCCGCGAATACCTGGTGTCAAAAGGGTTCTACGAAATAGAGACCCCCACACTCATTCGGTCGACTCCGGAGGGAGCGCGGGATTTTCTCGTACCCTCACGGATAAAGGCGGGAAGTTTTTATGCCCTTCCCCAGTCACCTCAGCTGTTCAAACAGATTCTCATGGTTTCCGGCTTCGACCGGTACTTTCAACTCGCCCACTGCTACAGGGATGAAGACGCACGGGGCGATCGCCAACCCGAACACACCCAAATCGATATGGAGATGAGCTTCGTTTCAAAAGAGGATGTCTTCGAAGTGGTGGAGGGAATGCTCTCCCATGTTTTCAAAAAAACCCTGAACATCGAAATCCCCACTCCCTTTCAGCGGATTCCTTTCGATACCGCCATGGATCTGTACGGCTCGGACAAACCCGATCTCCGTTTCGGCCTGGCCTTTCGGGACATATCCCAACTCGCAGAAAAGAGTGACTTCAATGTCTTCAAATCAGTGGTCGGCGATGGTGGTGTGATCAAAGCCCTGAAGGTATCCAAAGGGGCCGCCTTCTCCCGCAAGCAGATAGATGAACTCGAAAAAGCGGCAAAAACCTATGGGGCCAAGGGACTTGCCTGGATGAAGGTCACCGATTCAGGACTGGACGGTGGTATCGCACGTTTTTTCGAAAACATAACCGACACACTCATTTCGACCATGGAAGCCGAGCCGGGAGACCTTCTGCTCTTTGTAGCCGACAAGTGGAAAACCGCCTGTACCAGCCTGGGGGCCGTTCGGAGCAAACTCGGTGAAGACCTCGAACTCGGTCGTTCGAATGAGTACCGCTTCTGCTGGGTAATCGATTTCCCCCTTTTCGAGGAAGACGAAGAAACCGGCGGCTGGGCTGCGGCACACCACATGTTTACCATGCCTCAACAGCAGTACCTGGATACCATGGAAAAGGACCCCGGCGCAGTCAAGGGAGACCTCTACGACCTGGTCTGCAACGGCATGGAAATTGCCTCCGGTTCCATCAGGATCCACGACCCGGAGATTCAGAAACGGATATTCAATATCGTCGGTTTCGACGAAGAGGAAGCACGACGACGCTTCGGCTTTCTTTTAGACGCCTTTCAATACGGACCCCCGCCCCACGGCGGGATTGCACCCGGACTCGACCGGCTTGTCATGATCATGGCAGGAGAAAAAACAATCAGAGATGTAATCCCCTTCCCGAAAAACACCATCGGAGCATCTCCCATGGATGATTCGCCCTCTCTGGTAGACGAAGACCAGTTGAAGGAACTGCATCTGCAGGTGATCGAAGAATCCGATGAATCAGAAGGGCAAGATTCGCAGCAGCAAGAATAAAAACCTAAGCTATAGAGGAGAAACATACATGTATACCATTGCAACATTCAACAAAATTGCGCCCCGCGGCCTCGAGCTTTTTCCATCCGACCAGTACCGTCTGATCGACGCCAACGAGGCAGGAGCTGAAAAAGCCCTGGCAGAGGCGGACGGAATCCTGCTTCGCAGCTACAAACTCCGGAACATCGATATTCCCCCGAATGTAAAGGGAATCGGCCGGGCCGGCGCCGGTGTCAATAACATCGATGTAGAACAGTGCACCGAGAAAGGAATCGTAGTCTTCAACACCCCCGGGGCAAACGCCAACAGTGTCAAAGAACTTGTTTTAACCGGACTGTTTATATCCTCCAGAAAGATTATCCGTGGACTCGAATGGACAAAAGAGCTGAGTAAAGAGGATGATGTCCAGAAACTCGTTGAAAAAGAAAAATCTCGTTTTGTCGGACCGGAAATCAAGGGAAAACAACTCGGCGTTATCGGCCTCGGCGCCATCGGGGTATCGGTTGCAAATGCCGCAGTCGCCCTCGGTATGGAAGTAACCGGGTACGACCCATTTATATCGGTAGAAGCAGCCTGGGGCCTTTCCAGCGAAGTCAAACGAGCACAAGATATCAACAAAATTTACCAGGAATCCGATTATATCACCGTTCATGTTCCCTTGAACGAGAAAACAGAAGGCTTTCTAAACTACCAGGCCTTTTCGAAGATGAAACCGGGAGTAAAGATCTTGAACTTTGCCCGCGGGCCCCTCGTCAACAACGAAGACATAATCAAGGCCTGCGAAGAGGGGATCATCGATCGGTATGTTACCGACTTTCCCACCAAAGAGCTTTTGGGCTATGAAAATGTTATGACCATCCCCCATCTGGGAGCATCCACGCCCGAAGCCGAAGAAAATTGTGCGGTAATGGCAGCTACACAGCTCAAAAACTACCTGGAATACGGGACTATTCGGAACTCGGTCAACTTTCCCCACTGTGTAATGGAACGAAACGGTGAATACCGTCTGTTGGTCGGGAATAAGAACATCCCGAACATGGTCGGCCAAATCTCCACGGTGCTTGCCGAAGCAGGTATCAATATCTCCGAGATGATCAATAAACACCGGGAAACCATTGCATACAACATCATCGACGTAGAAGGACCTATTTACGACAGCCTCATTAAGAAACTCGAAGAAATCGAAGGGGTCTTCATGGTCCGCCTGATCAAACCGGGAAGCACCGAAAAGCAGCGGTGAACCGCCGAATCGAGGCCCTTTCCCAAGCCCCTCCCGGCAGACTCCTCCTTCGCCTCTCCGGTCCCGCGATAGTAACAAACCTCGCAACGGCAATCTACAGCCTGACAGATGCCTACTTCGTAGGAGTACTCGGCCCTCAGGCGCTTGCGGCCGTCGGTATAGGCTTTCCCCTTCTCAGCCTGCTCGGCGGCATCGGACTCGCGGCGGGTACCGGCGGGGGCTCTGCAGCATCCCGATTGCTGGGATCAAACCGCCCGGACGAGGCCCGGCAGGTCTTCCGTAAAAGCCTCGCTTTCATACTACCCGTCGGTACCGTCATGGCCGTTTTCCTCACAGTTCTGCTCCCGCTATTGCTCCCCCGGCTCGGGGCTACCGAGGAGGTGATCCGGCCCGCCCTTTCCTACCTCCGGGTTCTGCTCCCCGTCTCGATTTTGACGGCCGGCAACATGGTGTTGACCTCCTTTATTCGCTCGGAGGGCAACACAAGATTTGTAATGTCCGTAATGGCCGGAGGCGCCCTCCTGAATGGAGTGCTGGATCCGCTTCTGATTTTTACCGCCGGTATGGGGATCAGCGGGGCGGCATGGGCTACCGGCATCGCTCACCTGCTCATTTTTCTCGCTTCGCTGGTTTACCTGGGCTCGAAAAAGAGCATATTTACCCGATGGCACCAGCCGGCCGGACAGCACACCGGCCCACAACGGCTGGGCAAAAACCCCAGGCAAAAGCAAACCGAGCAGACCGACTCGTCCACAGAAAACCAACATCGACAAGGAAAACCCGTAGATACAGGTCTCAAAACAATTCTGACAACAGGCTTTCCCGCCATTGCCCTCCAATTGCTCTTTGCTGCTGCTGTACTTGTTTTGAATCGTCAGGTGCGCCCCTTCGGGGAAGAGGCTCTGGCTGCGGCAGCTGTCACGATCAGGATCCTTTCGGTAGGAATCTTTATCAGCCTGGCCATCTGCCAGGCCTATCAGCCGATTGCCGGATTCAGTATCGGAGCGAACAACCGGGAACGCCTGCGTCGACTCACTCGGGCAGCTCTCATCTTCACAACAATATTCTGCACCGCCTACACGTTTCTCATCGTCATTCCGGCACCTCGCCTGGCAGTTCTCTTTTCCGCTGGAAGCGGATCAGCGGTATATTTCGAGGGATTACTTCGTTACTCCCTCTTTGCCTTTCCCGCATTTGGGTTTCAAGGCCTAACCGCCTACCTGGCTCTCTCCGCGGGCAAACCGGTGCCTGCCGCTGCAGTAATCCTTACCCGGCTCGGTCTGTTTCTGATACCTCTTCTGCTTATTCTTCCGGAAATCTACGGTTTTCGCGGCATAGAATTGTCGTTACTCGGATCGGACCTTCTTTCTGTAGGTGTTGCCGTCCCGTTTTATCGAAAAATTAGTGGTTCAAACCTTGTGTAAACAGGCAGAACCATTACATCCAGACATAACGCGGCCAATACCCCCCGCTAAAGCGGTCGCGGTTGCCTGCCATCCGAGCCCAGATCAATAAGCTGGATAGGTCTAAGCGCACGTGAGAGAAAAACCTCCTCTCCTGGAAGATGGTCGCCAGCTCCTCATCGATCTTTCTCCTGCTGATCCCGGCCACCTGGGCATGCCGCAGGGAACGCTTGCTTCGATG